>QMKT01000142.1 GCA_003646505.1 Campylobacterota bacterium | reverse complement strand
TGGGCTTTAGATGGTTGTATTATAGCATTTTTGGAGTTGAAATTGGGTGAATATGGAGAGGGTGTTTTATGTAATAAAAGGCAAAAGAGACTGTGTTTTTGCACAGTCTCAGACCGTGGGAACGAGAGGCAATTACGTTGTTGGAGCTTGTTGTCTAATTCTAAGACTTAAGTCTTTTAGTTGTTCTTGATCAACCGGGCTAGGAGCCTGAGTAAGAAGACATTGTGCTTTTTGCGTTTTAGGGAAGGCGATAACTTCTCTAATAGATGAAGCTCCTGTCATAAGCATAATAAGTCTGTCAAGACCCAGAGCAAAACCACCATGTGGCGGTGCACCAAACTTAAGGGCATCTAGTAAGAAACCAAATTTGTCCTGTGCTTCTTCTTCACCGATACCAAGAAGTTTAAAGATCTCTGCTTGCATCTCTTCTTTATGTATACGGATAGACCCACCACCAAGTTCTGTACCATTAAGTACGATGTCATAAGCGATAGACTCTATCTCTTCGATATCTTCATAATCAAGTGACTTTGGTTGGGTAAATGGATGGTGAAGTGCTTTGACACGTCCATCTTCTACTTCAAACATAGGGAAGTCCATTACCCATAAGAATTCAAAGACATCTTTAGGGATGATCTCCATGATCTCAGCAAGATAGATACGGAAACGACCCATGTAATCCAATACAAGTTTCTTTTCACCTGCACCGAAGAAAACGGCATCACCCACTTCAAGTTCACATCTTTCAATGATCGCCTGAATGTCATCTTCTGTGAAGAATTTGGCAAGAGGTCCTTTAAGACCATCTTCTTTCATTTGGAAATAACCAAGACCAGAAGCACCAAACTTACGTACATACTCTTCAAAACCTTTCATTTGACGTTTTGAGAATATCTCGTCACCTTTTGGTACTTTCAGTGCTTTAATACGGTTTTTCTTAGGTGTTTTTGCAATGCTTGAAAAGATCTCATTATCACATCTCTCAAAAATGTCTATGACATCTACCATTTTTAGATCATAACGCATATCTGGCTTGTCTGAACCGTAGTTTTCCATCGCGTCAGCGTGTGTCATACGTTTAAAGGTAGCAGGGATGTCAAAACCACACTTGGTAAATATATCGTTGATGAGTTTTTCCGCTACAGTAATAACATCTTCCTGATCACAGAAAGACATTTCAACATCTATTTGCGTAAATTCAGGTTGTCTGTCTGCTCTTAAGTCTTCATCTCTGAAACATTTTGCTATTTGGAAATAACGGTCAAAACCACCTACCATCAAAAGCTGTTTGAAAAGCTGTGGAGATTGTGGAAGTGCATAAAATTCACCACCATGAACACGTGAAGGTACAAGGTAATCTCTAGCACCCTCAGGGGTTGATTTTGTAATGATAGGTGTTTCAACTTCAAGGAAATCAAGTGAGTCAAGTACATTACGTGCAGCAATAGTCGCTTTAGAACGAAGCTTGAAAATATCGTATGATTTCTGTGTACGTAATTCTAAATAACGGTATTTAAGTTTGATCTCTTCATTTACTTTTTCATCGTTAAGTTCAAAAGGCATAGGTTTTGAACGGTTCTCTATGACAAGTTTGTCTACAACCATTTCTACTTTACCTGTTTTGAGTTTAGGGTTTTCAAGACCTTCTCCACGAGCTCTCATTTTTCCTGTAGCCACCAGTACAAACTGATCTCTTACATCTTCAGCTATTTTATGTGCATCTACATTATCTGCAGGGTCACATACTAGCTGTATCACTTGATCCTTGTCTCTAAGGTCTATAAAAATTAGTCCACCGTGGTCTCTACGGCTAGCTACCCAACCTGCAACGGTAATTTCTTGCCCAATATGTTCTTCATTTACTTCTGCACAATAATGTGTTCTCATAACAATCCTATCTGTATATAATGACGCGATTATAACTAAAAATAGTTTAAGGGTTATTAGATGTGCCCTTATGATATTACTGAAGAGGCTGAACTTGTTCTTGGCAGGGGGTGTCTTAATGGAAAAATTTCTGCTGGTGACGAGGTAAAAGTACTAAAATAAGAGTAGTAATATATAAATGGAAACTGAAATTTCTGAGAGTTAATATTACAATTTGTATCCCAAGGGCATTTCATCCTTACATTTAAGGCAAACATTTTTAAATACCGAAGTAGATTTATGATACTCTAACAATTATAATTCTTAACAAAACATAGGAAAAAGTGAGTAAGCAAAAATGAGTAATGAAAAATTAGCGCAGATCAAAATAGCAGGGTTTGTATTGAAACCCAATGACCCTGAGATAAAAACACTGTATGAACGTATTAAGGCACAGTTTGAGTCTAAAGGGATTTCTGTACTTTTAGCAGATTGCTCAGCAGTGCTGATAGGTCTGGAAGGTATTCCTTTTGAAAAAATGTGTGAAGACTCAGATTTTTTAGTCTCTTTGGGTGGTGATGGCACTTTGCTTTCTCTTGTGCGTCGTTCTCATGGTTACGATAAGCCTGTTGTAGGTATCAATGCAGGTAATCTTGGTTTTTTAGCGGATATCACGATAGATGATGTAGAACAGTTTTTAGAGCAGTTGATTTCAAATGTGTATCGGATAGATGAACGTATGATGATAGAAGGGTATATACAACGTAAAGATGGTAAAAAAGAACCATTTTTTGCGTTTAATGATGTGGTTATTACGCGTCCTGTAGTTTCAAAAATGGCAACTATTTATGCGTCTATTGATGGAGAACGTTTTAATACATATAAAGGTGATGGACTTATCATTGCTACACCTACAGGCTCAACTGCATATAATCTTGCCTCAGGTGGTCCGGTGATATACCCACTTACACAGGCATTGATCATGACACCTATAATGGCTCACTCTCTAACACAACGTCCACTGGTTGTACCTGCTGACTTTAGCATTGAACTCTCTTCCCCTGAAGAACGTATTATTGCAGTGATTGACGGGCAGGTTGATTATGAAATGACTCCTGATGATACATTGATGGTCATGGGTGCAAAACGTGGTGCAAAATTATTACATAGAAAAAAGCGTAATTATTTTTCTGTATTACGTGAAAAACTCTCTTGGGGTGATGAACATTGATAGAGCGTTTGTATATACGTGATCTTGTTACTTTTGATGAAGTAGAGTTAGAGTTTTCCAGTGGACTGGTTGTTTTAACTGGTCCCAGTGGTGCCGGGAAGTCCGTATTGATGTCTGCGATACTTTCGAGTTTTGGGTACAGTACTCAAGGTGCTGCTGCGCTCTGTGAAATAACATTGAAAAAGCCGAATACTTTAGCACATGATGTCTATGAACTTGAAAATGACATGACGATCAAAACACTAAAAAAAGAGAAGCTTCGCTATTTTATAGACAGCCAAAATATATCTAAAAAAGTACTTGCTGATATGTTCAGTCCTTATGTCAAATATCTTTCCGTACGAGATAGAGGCGGGTTTGAATCTGAAACACTTTTAGAAATGTTTGATGGACAGCTACTTGTTAAAGATAAAACATTTAAAAAATTGTTGAAAGAATATACTGAGCGTTACTTAAATTATAAACAAAAAGTATCGCAACTGGGCAAAATAAAAGAAGATGAAGCTAAGCTTACTGAACTCATAGAATACGCTAAATATGAAGTAGAAAAAATTGTTTCTATTGATCCTAAAATAGGAGAAGAAGAAGAACTCCTTAAGGTAAAACAACAACTTTCACGCATAGACAAAATAAAAGATGCCCTTGCAGGTGCTATGGATATATTTACACTGGAATCAAGTGTAGAAGAGGTTTATAGACTTTTAGAGAAAGATACTTCAATGTTCACGGATATGATGAATCAGCTACGTGCAGACTTCGAAGAGACAGAAAACCTTGCTGATGAACTTGAAGAAGTGGATGTGGAGAAGGTTTTAGATCGCCTTGGTGATCTTACTTCACTTAAAAATCGTTATGGAAGTATAGAAGAAGCGATCGCCTATAGAATTTCCAAAGAAAAAGAGCTTGCGGGGTATGAGAATATCGAGCAGGATAAGAGCATGCTGGAGTCTTTTTTAGCCTTAGAGTTTTCAGAATTACAGATTCTTGCTTCTAAGCTTTCACAGGCGCGTTTGAAAGAAGCCAAAGTACTGGAGAAAAAGTTACAAGGCTATTTGACAACTTTAAAATTACCGACACTTACTTTCGTATTTTCCTCTATTCATTTAAATGGGCAGGGTATTGACTCTGTGGAGGTGATGCTTGGTTCTTCGAAGACAGCAACATTGAGTGGTGGAGAGTTTAACCGGGTACGTTTGGCCTTAATGGCGATCACAATACCTGCAGATGAAAGCAAACAGGGTGTATTGATACTCGATGAAATAGATGCTAATGTAAGTGGTGATGAGTCTATTGCCATAGCACAGATGATACAAACACTCTCTACTGTGTATCAGGTTTTTGCTATTTCACATCAGCCTCATCTTTCAGCTAAATCACAACAACATATAGTGGTTACAAAGGCGGGAGAAAAGAGTAAAGTAGAGATTTTGGATGATATGGGACGTGTGTCAGAAATAGCAAGGATCATAGCAGGAGAAAACCCCACGGCAGAGGCCATGGAATTTGCTAAAAAGTTAAGGGCTTAGAGAACTTTTTAGCTGTACTGCGTTTTTAACTCAGCGGTATAATGTACCAAATGTTCAAAATAAGCTTTGGAAATGTCAATATCTGTACCTGTTTTTAAATAGGTATTATAGTCAACCAAAAGGTCTGAAACGCCACCTGTTCCAAGGTTTGTTGCGGACCCTTTGATCCCGTGTGTCAATCGCTCCATCTTATGAAAGTCTCCACTTTCTATGGCTACTTCTATAAGAGGAATTTCTACTTCGATCTGAGGGATAAGTTCGCCTACAAACTCTTTGGCTTCTTCATCTGACAGCCCCATTTCTACAAGACGCACATGCGTAAATGCAGGATAGTTTGCCTCAGGTAATTCTTTTACTTCTTTAGGTACATCAACTTCAACTTTTGGTTCAGAAGTCGGTTCAGGAGTCGGTTCGGGTTTTG
>QMKT01000141.1 GCA_003646505.1 Campylobacterota bacterium | reverse complement strand
CACATGACAAGAGCACTAAAGTTCTTCACTCATGAAGGGCTAAGCCCTATACCTGCACCTACAAACCATTTAGGGAGCATACAGAATTTAAACTATACTAAAATTTTTTCTTCACATGCACTTGAAAAATCCCGTATAGCCATTCATGAATTTATAGGCTTAATCTGGCAAAAGATAAAAGGAATTTGATGCACTTTAAGGGTTTTCCAAAAGAAGGACTTAACTTCCTAGACAACATCATCATTAACAATTCAAAAGAGTGGCTTGATGACCATAGAGAAACGTATGAGAAGTACATTGTGGCACCTAACATTGCTTATGTAAAAGAGATGGGTGAGCACCTGCAGATACTTGTACCCAACATCCATGCCATCCCCAAGATCAATAAATCACTCTTTCGCATTTACAGGGATGCGAGATTTCACAGACTTGACCCGATCAAAGAGCGTATCGGTATCATCTTTTGGCAGGGAGCTACACACCGTATGCAAAGCAGCTCTTTTTATATGCACTACGATCCTTTTGAAGTATTTGTCGCAACAGGTATACGTAATTTTAAAGCCCCTCTACTTTCAGTCTACAGAGAGTACATTAAAAATGATGCCAAAAGAGAAAGTCTGCATCACATACTCGAAGAGCTCAAAACCAAAGGGTACAGCATACCTGAACCAAAATACAAACGTTACCCTTTAGGCTGCGACAAAGAAGACAGATATGCGACTCTTTACCTTCACGGTGCAATGTATGCATTTACTACTTTGGCACCTGACAGTACCTTTCACTCTGAAGCTATTATAGACCGTAATTTCAAAATATATGAAGATATGTTAGATCTACATCTCTGGGTCTATGAACTTACTTGTGTTGAGGAGATCGGAGCAGAGACGATTTATTAGATAATTATTTTAAGTATATTAAAAAATATTACAAAGGCAAATAAATGAGATCACTTTTTAAAATAGCCGGATTTACACCCTACATCTTTATCATACTACTCAATGCTATGACAGACTTGGGACATAAGATCATTCTGCAAAATACTATTTTTAAAGCCTATGAAGGTCCCGAGCTTATCATACTCACTGCCATCGTAAATGCTTTGATACTTCTGCCTTTTATCTTTCTCTTCTCTCCTGCGGGGTTCATATCTGACAAGTATCCTAAAACAAAGGTCATAGAGTATGCCTCCATGGCAGCTATTGGTATCACTACACTTATCCTACTCTCTTACACTATGGGTTGGTTTTGGGTTGCCTTTGTTTTAACCTTTATACTTGCAGCACAATCTGCTATCTATTCCCCGGCAAAGTACGGACTTATCAAAGAGATGACAGGAAATGAAAAACTGGCTGAAGCAAATGCTTTGGTGCAGGCTGTGACTATTGCATCTATCCTTGCAGGTGCAGTGGTCTATTCTATCTTCTTTGAAAACCTGCTTCAGGATGCCAGTGTTATCCCCTCAGAGATACTCACCTTCATCGCGCCTGTTGGATACTTACTTATTGCTGCAAGTACAGTAGAGTATCTTTTAGCCAAACGACTGGTTAAAAAATTCAAAGCTGTTCAGATAGATGAGAGTATGACCTTTGAGCCTAAAGAATATACCAACCTCTCATATTTACAAGGCAATCTTGCTGTATTAAAACAAAATCAGACGATCTGGCTGAGTATCATCGGTCTTTCTGTACTTTGGGGTGTTTCACAAGTGGTTTTAGCCATCTTTGGAGAACACCTCAAAAGTACCCTTGGCATTACTAACACTATCACAGCACAAGGTCTCTTGGCACTTTCCGGAGTGGGAATGATACTGGGGTCCATAGTTGCAGGACGTGTAAGCAAAAACTACATAGAGACGGGGATCATCCCTCTTGGCAGTCTTGGTGTGGCTCTTTCACTCTATATGATCCCTTCCCTGAGCACTTTATGGTCTTTGGGGTTAGCCATCTTATCTTTTGGTTTCTTTGCAGGACTTTTCATCGTTCCACTCAATGCCATTATCCAGTTTTCCTCCCCTCAAAAAATATTGGGTAAAGTCCTTGCAGGAAACAACTTCATGCAAAATGTAAGTATGTTTTTGTTTCTCATATTAACCGCTGCATTTGGCTATTTTCAATTCTCATCGGTAGGACTGTTTTACATTGTCTCTACCATTGCTTTTATCGGTATGGTATATACTATTATCAAACTACCGCAATCACTCATCCGTTATTTGGTTCGTATGGTTATAGGGTTTAAATACGCTTTACATGTCAATGGACTAAAACATATCCAGTCAGACAAAGGCATACTTCTTTTAGGAAACCATATCTCATTTTTAGACTGGGCTATCTTACAGATGGCATACCCAAAACAGATACGTTTTGTCATGGAGAGAGACTACTATGACAAATGGTATCTTAAACCATTTTTAGATTTTTTTGGCGTCATACCCATCTCCAGCAGAGGCAGTAAAAGTGCATTGACAAAAGTCACAGAAGCATTGAATCGTGGCGAAACAGTAGCCCTTTTCCCAGAAGGACACCTCTCACGCAATGGTCATTTGGGTACATTTCAAAGAGGGTTTGAAATGGCAACCAAAGAGGTAGAAAATGCTGTCATCATACCTTTTTATCTTAGAGGACTGTGGGAAGACAATTTTTCCTATGCATCCAAAAAAATGAAACGTCGCAAAAGTAAAGATATCTCTGTCAATTTTGCTGAGGCTATAGATATTCATTCAAATGCTTCAGAGGTTAAAAAATCTGTTTTTGATCTCTCTGTCCAAAGTTGGAAAGAGTATGCAGAGTCTCTGCCTCCCTTGCAAAAAGCATGGATACGTACTGCTAAAAATGTAGGTTCAAAACTTTGTATGGCAGACTCAACGGGAGTAGAAATGAGTGGGGAAAAGTTTATCACTGCAACATTGATGATAGCTTCACTACTTAAACCCAAAGTCAAAAAAAGTCAAAACATAGGACTTATCTTACCTACCTCAGCAGGAGGTTCAATGGGAAATATGGCACTGCTTACACTTGGAAAAACCATTGTAAACCTAAACTACTCCTCTGGGAAAGAAAGCCTGTTTCATGCACTCAAAATAGCAGATATCTCGACTATTGTTGCGTCGAAACAATTTATCACAAATCTTAAAGCCAAAGGTTTTGACATGACACCTATACTTGAAGGCGTTGAAGTCATCTACCTTGAAGAGATAAAAGAGCAAATGAGTAAAACCAAAGGAATCGTCACACTGCTTATGGTCAAATTATTGCCTGCATGGTTACTTAGTCTGTTGTTTGTTAAAAACACCAACACAGAAAAGACAGCAACCATACTCTTTTCAAGTGGAAGTGAAGGTACACCCAAAGGAATAGAACTAAGCCATAAAAATATCATGGGGAACATTAGGCAGACCACCACCTTGCTCAATCCCACAGATAATGATGTCATGCTTGGAACCTTACCCATCTTCCATTCTTTTGGATTAACTGTTACTACTTTATTGCCACTTATCGAAGGTATTCCTGTGGCTTCCCATCCTGATCCAACGGATGGACTTGGCATAGGTAAAATGGCTGCAAAATATGAAGCAACCATACTCTTTGCTACAGCGACATTCCTTAGACTCTACACAGAAAACCGTAAACTCATCCCAGTCATGCTCAAAGACTTAAGGATGGTAGTAGCAGGTGCAGAAAAACTGCCTATGGAGATACGTAATGAATTTAAAAAGAAGTTTGGTCATGATATTTATGAAGGGTATGGTGCAACAGAAACCACTCCCGTAGCTTCTTGTAATATATCTGATGTACTTATGCTTGATGTCTGGAAACCACAGATAGGTCAAAAGATCGGTACAGTAGGTCTTCCTTTGCCAGGCTCTTCTTTTCGCATTGTAGATCCTGAAAATTTTGAAACACTTGAAACAGGTGAAGAAGGCATGATACTCATCGGTGGGACACAGATCATGAAAGGCTACATTGGTGATCCTGAGAAGACAGATTCTGTCATCAAAGAGATAGACGGTATTCGCTGGTATGTAACGGGGGACAAAGGTCGCTTGGATGCAGATGGATTCCTCACCATCGTTGACCGTTACAGCCGTTTTGCAAAAGTGGCAGGAGAGATGGTAAGCCTTGGTCTTGTGGAAGGTGAAGTAAGAAAAGCACTGGGAGAAGAAGACCAAATAGCCATCGCCGCACTTCCTGATGAAAAGAAAGGTGAAAAGCTTGTACTTTTACTGGAAGGAGAAATGGAGGTGGATGTCTTAATAGAGAAAGTAAAGTCTTTAGACATGAATCCTCTTTTTGTACCTAGTCTTTATTTTAAAGTGGAAGAATTACCGAAACTTGGTACAGGTAAAGCTGATTTTAGTGGCGCTAAGAAATTGGCATTTACATTGAGTACAGACGTTTAAAATGGGACATTGTCCCATGCCCAAAGAGAGAGCAGGATTTATTTATAGCGTAGAGGTAAACTACACACACTTTACACACATCTTTGTTACACTATATCAGTGACAATAATCCTAGAGAGTTTAGGAGGTAAGTGATGCCACATCATGTAGTCATACTTGGTGGGAGTTACGGAGGCATAGCAGCAATGCGACGACTAAGTAAATATCCGGAAATCCAGGTAACGCTGATAGAGCAGCATCCTTACCATTTTTTGCAAACAGAGGGCTATGAACTAATTTCTAGCAACACTTCCTTTGAAGAGACCATTGTGAGTCTCCTCGCACTGTGTGCGAATTATGATAATGTCACTTTTAGACATAGTACGGTAGCATCCATCGAATCTCCCCAGAAAGTCATTCTTCTAAGTGATGGAGAGCTGCCTTACGATACTCTCATTATAGCGCTTGGAAGCGTTACAAAACTCTTTAAATATGATGATAATGTTTACAACTATTCAAGTGGAGCAAAAAGCCTTAGAGGTGCTTTACGACTTAATGGCATTATTCTTCTTTGCACTTTCCGTCATCTTTGATAAATCCAGTATTCCTGGCATAGATCCATATCTCTTAGAAGATGGTGCAAAAATTGCCGGTATAGTAAGTTGGATGTCTTATT
>QMKT01000140.1 GCA_003646505.1 Campylobacterota bacterium | reverse complement strand
GAACTAAAACCAAAGAGATTGCCATACTCAATGATCTAGCACCAGAATCGTGGATAGAACTTAGCCCAAGTGATGCCGAAAAACTAAAGGTAGAGAGTGGAGACAGGATCACCATCGCATCAAAGCGAGGTAAGGTAGAGAATCTTATTGTCAAGGTCACCTCTGTCGTACGTGAGGGGAACTGTTTTGTACCATTTCACTACAGTGACCATCTCATCAATGCAGTAAGTATTGGTGACTTTGATCCCAAATCTTTTGAACCAAACTTCAAACAGTGTGCAGTACAACTTCACTCTGAAGCTGTACCTGAAGGTATCGTATATAAAGAAGTTGAAGCAGTAGAAAAAACCATAGAATTATAATTCTTCTATCTCTTCAACCCATTCTATCATCGTTGCGTTTGCTACAGGACTGGGTGCCTGAAGAAAACTTACCACAAAACTGTCATTGGTCTCCACTACAGCAAATGACCTTGGTCTTACTGCTGGTAATTCAGGCACTAGTAACTTATCACCAAAACAGCACATGACATTTTTTGCATCTACGATATCATCTGCTATTTCATGTACTTCAAGTCCGCTTGTATATGCATAGTGGTCAAATATACCTATATAGATACCAACAGGATGTGCTTCTATTCTCTCACGTAAGTAATCTATGATCTCATCTACTGACTTAAATGATGTGTTATTTTTTGCAATCTTTTTTGTAAATACCGGATATTTATCCATAAGTGATATTTGTTTCATTTGTATCCTTTAGGGGTTCTATATATTAAAAATCATTTAAATCAATACTTGATTTTGCATAATTTGAGACATTACTTTCAAAGAAGTTACTTTTAACTTCATTCATCTCCAAGTGTTTGGTAACAAGTTTTTCCAGATACGTTGTGCTGCTACTTTTAAAAATAGGGTTAAGTCCTATTTTTGTCAGTCTATCATTGGCATAGTTATAGACAGTCTGCTCCATTAGCTCTGGAGTAATTCCCATAATAGGAAACTGTTCAAGCAGATATTTTCCATATTCCAACTCTATTTTTACTGCATCTTCTATCATCGTATAGGCAGAATCTATAGTACTTGTTTGTATTTTATTTTCTTTTTGAATGGTTTTGAAGATATTGGCAAAGAGAGGCAAGTGGGTATTAAGCTCATCTCTTGCTATGAACTTGACCATATCTCTTGCACCCGGCACCTTGTCGCCAAGCAGATAAATGTAGCTAAATCCTAACAGAAAATAAATACCTTCCAAGTTCACACTTGCCATAGCAGAGAGTAACATTTTGTCAACCGAACCACCATCGATGTAACGTGCAAACTGCTCAGCTACCTGTTGGTTCTTTCGATTGAGTGCATCATCATGCTTATAGAGATTAAACACCTCATCAGAGTTACCGCAGGCATCAAGAAGTACAGCATAACTCTTAGAGTGGTTTACCTCTTGCATGATCTGTAGTGAGAGTACAGACTTTACCAGACGGTTATTTGCCAACCTTCTAAAGTCACTGAGATACTCCTCTTGTGCAGAGTCATTGAAGCTTAACTGGGCAAAAGTCATTTTATAGATAGATTGTTCATTGGGAGAAAGTTTGTCAAAATTCTTTTTTTCAGAGCTGGTATTGACTTCCGAAGGAAACCATGTATTGGCATTCATCAGATCATAAATGTTACTGTCCCATCTGTATTTTGAACGATTAAAATCAACAAAACCTGTAGGAGATCCTCCGAATATCTTCTCATCAAGTACCTCTTCACCATTGGGATTATAATAATGTTTTGCATCCATGACTCACTCCTTTAATGACGTAATAGTTGACCATTTTAGCTATATATTTGAGCAAGTTTATTGATGTATGTCAAAGGTTGACATTCATCAATTCACTCATGATAAACTTTGACTATACTATGCAGATCGAACAAAAAATTGTTCTCTTAAGAGGAGCCAAAATCAACAATGAGTGCTAAAAAGATACGCATATTTATTAACGGTTTTGGACGTATAGGAAGAAGTTCTGCACGTATCATACTTGAAGACAGCAGTTTTGAGTTAGTGGGTATTAATGATCTCTATAGCTATGAACAGATGGCATATCTGTTGAAATATGACTCTATCTATGGCACACTTGAACACGCTATACATCTTGAAGAAGAACAACTTTTTATTGATGATCAAAAAGTAAAACTTTTCTGCGAATCTAATCCTGAAAATATGGATATAAGATCTTTAAATGTAGATGTTGTTCTACAGTGTAGCGGCATGTTCTTAACGACCGAGTCCAACTTATCTTGGATCAAGAACGGTGCAAAGAAAGTGATCATCTCTACCCCGGCAACAGATGATACCCCAACGTATATTTACGGGGTAAACCACATGCAATATAAACAAGAATCCATCATCTCAAACTCCAGTTGTTCTGCTAATGCTATTGTCCCTATATTTCAAATCATAGATAAGCATTTTGGCATTCAAAGTGCAATGATGAGCATGTATCATAGTTATACCAGTTATCAGAATCTGCTTGACGGGAAACATTATTCAAAGGACATAAGAAGGACACGCTCTGCAACGCAAAACATCATACCACTTATGAGCTCTGCTGCTGAAGCAACAGCCTGTTTTTTTCCACAGCTCAAAGAGAAGCTTTATGCAAAAAGTATAAGAGTACCTATTCCTAGCACCACACTATATGAGATAAATATTAAAGTTAAAGAGAACTATACAAAAGAAGAGATAAACCAGAGACTTGAATCAGAGATAAAAGCTTTCTATAAAAACATACTCAATACCACAACTACTCCAAAAGAGTCTGACTATTATATACAAAATGTACATAGTGCTGTGATTAATCTTCCTTTTACTGTTATGGCAGGTAATTTACTCAGAGTCTCAGCATGGCAAGACAATGAATATGGATATGCAAAAAGATTGGTTGATATGACAAAAGTGGTTCATAGGACTCTTTAGCATAAAATTTAAATAAATTTCTTGATTTAAATCAAGAAATAATAAAAATAAAATAATTAAATGTATGATTTATAATTTCTTGACAGTTGTCAAAGCATTTAGAAACAGCTTCTATTATAATGGACACCTTGCTAAGTATGGGAGTAATAGATATGATAAAAACAATTATAAAAAGAGATGGAAATTCTCAAAAATTTGTGCCTTTTAAGATCGAAGATGTTGTTAAAAAAGCATTTAAAAGTGAAGTAAAAGCATATGATAAGAGTGTTTTTTCAGAGTTAATGGACAGTATTAAAAATAGAGATGAGATCTCTGTTGAAGAGGTTCAGGATATCATAGAAAAAGTGTTGTATGCCCATGGGCATTTTGAAGTGATGAAATCATTTATGCTCTATAGGCATATGCACAAGATCCAAAGAGAACAGATCCTGGGATTGGATGAAGATACTACTTATATCAACTCCACGCAGACCATTAAAGAGTATATCGATAAATCTGATTGGAGGATCAATGCCAATTCCAATACAGGTTATTCCAATGCAGGACTTGTCAATAATACAGCAGGCAAGGTGATCGCCAATTTTTGGCTCGATACGATCTATTCTAAAGAAGAAGGCTATGCACACAGAGATGGAGATTATCATATCCATGATCTGGATTGTTTAACCGGGTATTGTGCAGGATGGAGTCTTAGAGTCCTTTTGGATGAAGGGTTTAACGGGGTCAGAGGCAGAGTAGAAAGTAGAGCTCCTGCACACTTTAGAGAAGCACTGGGGCAGATGGCAAATTTTCTGGGTATTTTGCAGAGTGAATGGGCTGGAGCGCAGGCATTTTCTTCATTTGATACCTATCTGGCACCCTATGTGTTTAAAGACAAACTTTCATTTGATGAGATCAAAAAATCGATAAAAAGCTTTGTATACAACCTCAATGTTCCGGCACGATGGGGACAAAGCCCTTTTACCAATATAACCATTGATTGGACAGTCCCATCTGACCTAAAAGATCAAATACCGACAAGAAACCAGAAACATCTGTTTTCCGGATTGGATGATGAAGCGTTATTGCAAAATGCTAAAGAAAGAGGTGAAGATATCAACTCTCTGGAGAGTATGACTTATCACTATTTTCAGCCTGAGATGAATCTCATTAACAAGGCTTACTATGAAGTGATGACAGAGGGAGATAAAAGTGGACAGCCTTTTACTTTCCCTATACCTACTGTAAATATCACAGAAGATTTTGACTGGTATGGAGAAAATACAGATATCCTTTTTGAAAATACAGCAAAAATAGGATCTTCTTATTTTCAAAACTTTATAGGCAGTCAGTATGTGAGAAATGATGAGGGTGAACTCGTACCCAATGAAGAAGCATATAAACCGGGGCATGTACGAAGTATGTGCTGTAGATTACAGCTGGACCTTCGTGAACTTCTAAAAAGAGGTGGAGGTCTGTTTGGAAGTGCTGAAATGACGGGGAGTATCGGTGTTGTAACGATCAATATGGCACGACTTGGATATCTCTGTGCAGGAGATGAAGAAAAACTTTTTGCAAAGCTTACCAAACTCATGGAACATGCCTATGCGACACTTGAGAAGAAACGGATATTTATCCAGGAAATGTATGATAGAGGACTTTTCCCCTATACAGCACGATATCTTCCAGGGTTCAATAACCACTTCTCCACTATTGGTGTCAATGGGATGAATGAGATGATACGTAATTTTTCTGATGATAAGCATACTATAGCAGATACCTATGGAGAAGAGATGGCTATACGGATCCTGGATTTTATGAGAGATCAGCTCAAAGAGTTTCAAGAGAGATCAGGAAACCTCTATAATTTGGAAGCAACTCCCGCAGAAGGAACAACCTATAGGTTTGCCAAAGAAGATGCCAAAAGATATGATGACATCATTCAGGCGGGAACAAAGGAGAACAATTACTACACCAACTCTTCTCAACTCCCTGCATTTTATACAGATGATCCCTTTGAGGCATTAAAACAGCAAGATGATCTACAGTGTAAATATACAGGGGGAACGGTATTGCATCTCTATATGAGAGAGAAGATCAGTTCCCCAGAAGCAGCCAGAAAACTGGTAAAAACAGTTATCAGTAATTTTAGACTTCCGTATATTACTATCACACCGACATTTTCTATTTG
>QMKT01000139.1 GCA_003646505.1 Campylobacterota bacterium | reverse complement strand
ATCTCATCGGCATAGATCAACTCTTTTTCTACCAACCTATCTGAAAGAGCAATGATCTCTTTCTTATGTACGGCAAAGAGTTTCAATATCTCTTCCTCTTTTTCTGTGATGATCTTTCGTACTTCATCATCTATAAGTTTTGCGGTCGCTTCACTGAAGTCTTTTGGCATCGCCATCTCACGGCCCAAGAAGACATGATCTTCACCTTTTTGATAATAGACCGGTCCAAGCAACTCACTCATACCCCATTGGCTGACCATATGTGTTGCCAAAGAGGTTGCTTCTTTGAGATCATTGGCGGCACCCGAAGAGAGATCTCCAAGAAGTGTACGCTCAGCAGTCCTTCCACCTAGCATCACACCTATCTTATCTAGCAGATAATTCTTAGGGAAATTTTTGATATCTTTTAACGGCAGCTGTTCTGTCATACCCAATGCCTGACCTCGGGGAATGATACTCACCTTTTCTATGGGATCTGCATGTTCTAGCAACAATGCCGCCAAAACATGCCCACTCTCATGAATGGCCACTCTTTTTTTATCTTTTTCATCCAAGACAAATTCTTGCTCTACACCCATAAGGATACGATCACGGGCATACATGAAATTATCTTGTGTAACATACTCCTGACTTTCCCTGGCTGCATGCATCGCTGCTTCATTGACAAGGTTTGCCAGATCAGCTCCAGAGAAACCTATGGACATTTTGGCTATCTTTTCCAGATCTACAGAACTGTCTTTACGTACATTGCGTATATGAATATTTAAGATCTTTTCTCTCGCTTTCACATCGGGTAAATTCAAAGTTATCTTACGATCAAATCTTCCCGGTCTTAAAAGAGCAAAATCAAGAACATCTGGACGATTGGTAGCTGCGAGGACTACCACCTGTTCATCTGTCTCAAATCCATCCATCTCAGCCAAAATCTGATTAAGCGTTTGTTCTTTTTCATCATGTCCACCACCGACCCCTGCTCCTCTGGCTCGTCCTACAGAGTCAATTTCATCGATAAAAATAATAGCAGGGGCTTCACTTTTAGCTTTTTTAAACAGATCACGTACCCTTGATGCTCCCACACCCACAAACATCTCCACAAATTCAGAACCGCTTATAGAAAAGAAAGGTACTTCAGCCTCTCCTGCTACTGCTTTTGCTAAAAGTGTTTTACCTGTACCCGGAGACCCCATCAGTAAAATACCTCTGGGGATCTTGGCACCTATCTTTCTATATTTATCAGGATTTTTTAGGAAATCAACCACTTCATAGAGTTCTATCTTCGCATTTTCTACACCAGCTACATCATCAAATGTGACAGATATCTCTTCTTTTGCATATTTCTTTGCAGTTGATTGCATAAAATCAAATACACCACCACCCATGCCACCTAACTGCTTTTTGATACGTTGTGAGCTATAGAGTATAAATCCTAAAAATAAAAAAAGCGGTAGCAGCATAATAAAAGAGAGCCAAAAGCCTGAATCTTTTTGTGACTTGACATGCATACTAACATGATTTTTTTCCAGTAATTCTAAAAATTTTTTATCTTCAAATGGAGGAAGTATTGTTCTTAAATAAGTTGGCTTTGCTCCCATGTCACCTTTCACTGTGGCTACAACCTGATCGCCATCAACACGAATCTCTTTGATGATATTCTGTTCAATTCTATTTTTAAATTTATCATAAGAAAGTGTTTGACTCTGTTTTTGCAATGCCATATAATTAAATATTTGAAATCCAAGTATCATTGCAATTATTAGAATCCATATATTTGTAAATGGTTTTAATTTATTATCGGCTATCGGCTCTTTTTCCATTTATACTTCCTTTAGGAAACTATGTAGATAGTATTATTGTACCAAAATATATAACCTCATATCATATTAATGATACATTTAATATCTAGCAACATTGAGAATTTTTACTTATTGGCTATAATACGAAAATATTCATAATATAAAAATCACTTAATGCTTAACGCTTAAAGAGATTTTTTCTCTATCTAATTACAGATATGACATCAATAAGGTCCACTATGAGCAAAAAAATGCCAGCATCGTCTTTTAGTGAAAAAGACTTTCTCCCTACCACACGTAAAGAGATGGATGCATTAGGATGGAGTCAATGTGACATTATACTTGTAAGCGGAGATGCCTACATAGACTCTCCTTTTATCGGTGTAGCTATGGTAGGTCGTATGCTTGAGCGTATGGGCTACAAAGTAGGCATGATAGGTCAACCTGATGTCAAGTCTGATATAGACATCAAACGTTTGGGTGAACCCAGACTCTACTGGGGTATTAGTGGTGGTTCTGTGGACTCTATGGTCTCCAACTACACGGCTACAAAAAAGTTTAGAAACTCTGATGACTACACACCAGGTGGGAAAAACAACAAACGTCCTGATCGTGCTTTATCTGTCTACTGCAATCTCATACGTCAACACTTTAAAAACACTGTACCCTTGGTACTTGGTGGTATAGAAGCAAGTTTACGTCGTGTAAGTCACTACGACTATTGGTCAAATAAACTAAAAAAACCCATACTTTTTGATTCTAAAGCCGACATACTTATCTACGGTATGGGTGAGATCGCTATAGAACAACTGACTCGCGCTCTTAAAGAAGGAAGAGAATATAGAGACATACGTGGAGTATGTTACATAGCTAAAGAACCAAACTATGAGTACATACAGCTTCCCTCACACACAGAATGTTTGAAGAATAAAGAGAAATACATAGACCTCTTTGATGATTTTTATGATCACAATGACCCCATCTCGGCACGCGGACTCTGTCAGCCTGTTGATACACGTTATCTCATACAAAACCCGCCATGTGACTACCTCAATGAAGATGAGATGGATGCCAACTCCAACCTGCCATTTACCAGAGAGCTACACCCCTACTACTCAAAAGATGGTAAAGTCAAATGTTTAGAGACCATCAAGTTTTCCATCATGACACATCATGGGTGTTGGGGAGAGTGTAACTTTTGTGCTATTGGTGTGCATCAAGGACGTACCATACGTACACGTTCAGAAAAAAATATACTTCAAGAGGCCAAAGATTTTAACCAGTATAAAGATTACAAAGGCATTATCTCAGATGTAGGTGGTCCCACAGCAAATATGTATGGCTATGAGTGTAACAAGAAACTAAAGCTAGGTACCTGTGATCACCAACGCTGTGTTGATGCCACGCACTTGTGTAGCTCCATGAAACCCGACCACAGCAGAAATATCAATCTCTTACGTAAAATACGACAAGTGGAAGGTGTCAGAAAAGCTTTTGTTGCCTCAGGAGTACGTTATGACCTTATAACAGAAGATAAGAAGCATGGTTACTCTTACTTAAAAGAGATGGTAAAATATCACATCTCTGGACAGATGAAAGTTGCACCTGAGCATACAGAACAACATGTACTGGAACTCATGGGGAAACCAGGGAAACAAACCCTCGTAGACTTCAAGAAGCTTTATGACAAGCTTAACCGTGACATGGGTAAAAAGCAATTTTTAACTTACTATCTCATTGCTGCACATCCAGGCTGTACAGAAAAAGATATGCATTCACTTAAAAATTTTACTACCAATGAATTAAAAATGAATCCTGAACAGGCACAAGTCTTTACACCAACACCAAGTACCTACTCAGCAGTGATGTACTATACAGAGATGGATCCTAAAACACGTAAAAAAATATTTGTAGAAAAAGATACAAAACGAAAAGAAAAACAAAAAGCCATAGTGCAAGAGAAAACCAATTTTACTTCAGGTTTTGCAAGTTAAGAATGAGAGTATAAATGCCTAAAAGACCTATCTATATCACCGACCTAGACCACACCTTTTTACGTTCAGACCTAAGTATTAGTCCTTACAGTGTTGAATCATGGAATACTAAAGCCCAACATGCCATCATGGGTGTTGCAACTGCTAGAAGCTTTACTAAGTCTCAAGAGTTACTGGCTTCACTCCATATCAATGCTCCTATGATCTTGTTGGATGGATCGATCATCATCACACCAGAACGTAAACTCATAGACTTAAAAATATTAAACAAAGAAATAGGTGATGCCATCGTTGATATAGGATTAAAACACGATATAGACCCTTTTATCATAGGAATTGAAGATAGTAACATTAACGAAGCCTTTCTCTACCCTAGAAAACTAAACGACTATCAGAAAGAAGTCCTCAAAGGCTACAAAAATGACCCGCGTATGCAGTTCAACCCCAGTAATCGTACGATGGATCAAAATCTAAAGATAGTATATTTTGGCTACGAAGTGCAGCTACGTCCACTTTATACTGAGATAGTCAAAATATTTGGCAATAGCATAGAAGCCAAACTCTCACCGGAAAAATACGGTGGAGGCTATTTCCTTACACTCCTCCACCCTGAAGGAGACAAAGCACATGCACTTAACAAAGTGTTGGAATATTTGGGGCGAGACACAAAAGATGTAACTGTATTTGGTGACTCTGTCAATGATATAGGGATATTTAAACTTGCGGGAACTTCTGTGGCTGTTTCAAATGCTTTAGATGAAGTGAAAGAGGTAGCAGATGTTATCCTACCTCATTCAAATGATGAAGATGCTGTTGCAAGATATTTGAAATCGATCTCTTAGCTTCCTAAAATAGCATTTAGGTGATCAAATCCTGTCTTTTCGTTATTTGATTCCTCTACATTTTTTTCTGCTTTTTTGGTAGCAGTTTGTTTCTCTTCTAAAGCTTTTTGTTCTCTTGCTTTTTTTGCCTGAGCCTCTTTTTTCTTTTTAGCAGCAGCTTTTTTTCTTGCTGCTCTCTTTTTAACTTCAGATTTTTTACGTGCTGCTTCCTTGTTTTTTGAATCAGCCTGTTGCGCCTGTTTCATAACATTTGCTCTTGACTGATCTAATTTTGCTTCAGCTTCTCTTTTATCTCTTTCTATCTGATCATATTTTTCTTTTTCAACCAAGAAAAGTGCTGCCATCTTTTTTTGATGTGCTCTTTGTTTTTCTATAGCATCTTCAGCATTGACCTTCTTTTCTTGCTGAGCCATCAACTCTTTTTTCGCTTTTATCTCTTCTTCAAGCTTCTTTTCTTTAAGACGCATTTTTTCAAGCTTTTTCCCCTCAGCCTCTTCCTTACTTACAGGTGCTTCTTTAGCATTAGCTTCTTTTTCAAGTTCAGCATCAATATCATCGTCTTCT
>QMKT01000138.1 GCA_003646505.1 Campylobacterota bacterium | reverse complement strand
ACCTAAAATACTATTGACATCTAAGTATCATTTAGATAAAATTCCGTCTCTTCACAAAGATGTCAAGGTAGCTCAGCTGGTTAGAGCGCTGGTCTCATAAGCCGGAGGTCGAGGGTTCGAGTCCCTCTCTTGACACCACTTAATTTATGAACAATCCGCTTATTTACTTACTCCCTAAAACAATTACCCTAATCAAAATAGTGATATAATGCGAAAAAAATAAAAGTGAGTACAATAGTATGGCAAATAAAGATGCGATAAGAAGTAAGATCGTTCTTTTTGATTTAGATGGTACGATCATAGATTCAACAGAAGCAATTTTAGAGAGTTTTGAAAAAGCCTATGTATCTTTTGGCGTTGATGTACCAGATGAGGAGAAGATCAAATCACTCATAGGTTTACCACTTGATGTGATGTTTGTGAAACTTGGTGTAGATGAATCAGAGGCAACGGCCTATGTTAATGCTTACAAAGAGCATTACCGAACCATACATACACAAAAAACGGTGTTGCTACCTAATGCAAAAGAAGCGATAGTGCTTGCCCACGGTTATGCAAAACTTGGCATAGTGACAACAAAAACAAGTGAATATTCACGTATATTACTTGAGCATTTCGACTTGATGAAGTATTTTGATGTACTTATCGGAAGACAAGAGGTAGAACATCCAAAGCCAAATCCGGAACCTGTAATTAAAGCTTTAGCTGCACTCGACCAAAGTTATGGACAAGTAGCTTATTTTGTTGGAGATACAGAGGCAGATATGTTAGCTGCAGAAGGAGCAGGGATTGCTTGTGTTGGTGTGTTATGCGGATATATGAGCAAAGAACAACTCTCAGAGTGTGCAGATTTTATTAAAGAAGATGCATTTGAAGCGGTAAAACTCATAGAGAAAATGTAATTTTAGGAGATAGGTATGCATAATGAGTTAAAAGGCTGGCTAGAGTGGTTAGGGATTGAAGAACCAATACTTCACCCACTACATGGAGATGCAAGCTCTAGAAGATACTACCGTCTAGAGACCCCACTAAAAGGCATGGTGATGGATGCTTCGGATTCCAAAGAAAGTGTACCCGTTTTCATAGGTATAGGCCAGAGACTTATGGATGCTAAAGTCCGTATACCTACTATTAAATCTTATGAGCTCAACAAAGGTTACATTTTTTTAGAAGATGTAGGATCTACCCATGTATTTGATAAATACAATGCAGGAAATGCAAGTCTTTATTATGAAAAAGCCATAGAAACATTAGTCAAAATGCAAGAAACGCCATCACAAGGTTTAGAGCCTTATGATGCGAACTTTCTAGTAGAAGAGATGAATCTCATGCCACAGTGGTACATCAACGAGCATTTAGGAAAAACACTTGAATGTCTTGAAGAGCGTAATCTTCTTGAGAGTTTTAATCTCATTAGTAAAGAAGTATTGAGTCAACCACAAGGGATATTTGTACATCGTGACTATCATTCACGAAACTTGATGATAGACAGTAATGAAGAGATAGTAGTCATAGATTTTCAGGATGCAAAAGAGGGTGCCTTGACCTATGACTTGGTCTCCCTTTTGCGTGATGTATATGTGAAACTGGATGCACAAGAGATGCAAAGGCTCATACTGCTTTTTAGAGACCTAAAAGGTCTTGGTGTAGATGATGAAACCTTTATGCGTTGGTTTGACTTTACCGGATTACAGCGTCATATTAAAATACTCGGTATCTTTGCCAGACTTAGTATTCGAGATGGTAAAGAAGGGTATTTGAAGGATATTCCTTTGACTTTAAAATATATTATTGAAATTGGATCTAAATATCCAGAGTTAGACGGGTTGGTTCATTTATTAAAGTCTGTATAGTGGGAGCTTAGACTCTTAATCAGACTCTTTCAAAATTATCCTATAATTCTCTTATAAATTTTACGACATTAGGTTAACGTTATGATAGATCTTAAATACCTCCAAAATAATTTCGAAGAAGCCAGTGCAAAACTGCAAAAAAAAGGTGTAGATGCGTCTACTCTTGAAAATCTTCAAAACTTGTTTACCTCTCTCAAAGAAGCCAATGCTACCCTGGAAGCTTCAAAGGCAGAACAGAACTCTATGTCCAAACTTTTTGGACAGTATATGCGAGAGGGTAAAGACATCTCTGAGCTGAAAGCAAAAGTAGATGCAAACAAAGAAGCAATGGTTCCTTTACAAGAGAAGGCCAGAGAGGCTGAAGAAGCACTTTATACTATTGCACTTGCCATGCCAAATTTTCCTGATGATACCGTCCCGGAGGGTAAAGATGAAGAGGATAATGTTGAACTTCGTAAAGTGCTTGAGACTAAAGTTTTTGACTTTAAACCTAAAGAGCATTGGGAACTCTCTGAGATCAATGGATGGATAGACTTTGAACGTGGTGTAAAACTGGCTAAAAGTCGTTTTTCTGTACTTAGAGGAGAAGCTTCCAGGCTTGAGAGAGCACTGATCAATTTCTTCCTTGACACCAATGCCCAAAAAGGATTTATAGAGCATTCTGTACCGTTTATAAACAACTCTGCAATGCTTCAGGGAACAGGGCAGCTTCCCAAGTTTGAAGATGACCTCTTTAAGATAGATGATGAAGATCTTTATCTTATCCCAACGGCAGAAGTGCCACTTACAAATATGTATAATGATGAGATATTGGCAGAAAAAGAATTGCCTGTACTTATGACAGGGTATACACCGTGTTTTAGAAAAGAAGCCGGATCTGCAGGACGTGATACTCGAGGTATTATCCGTCAGCATCAGTTCAACAAAGTAGAAATGGTTGCCATTGCTCATCCTGATAAGTCAGAAGAAGTGTTTAAAATGATGGTTGAAAATGCATCGAATATTCTTACAGCATTGGGCTTACCTCACAGAGTAGTAGAACTTTGTTATGGTGACTTAGGTTTCTCTGCTGCAACAACTATCGACCTTGAAGTATGGCTCCCGGGGCAGAACCAATACCGCGAGATCTCTTCTATTTCAAATACCAGAGACTTCCAGGCAAGACGTGCAAAGATCCGTTATAAAGAGGGCAAGAAAAATAGATTTGTCCATACTTTGAATGGTTCTTCTCTTGCTGTTGGCCGTACGATCGTTGCGATCATGGAAAATTATCAAAATGAAGATGGGAGTATTGAGATTCCTGAGGTACTTAAGAAATACATGTAAGTTATTATTAGATAGTGTTAAAATCCACTATTTAATTAAAAAGGGTAGTTAAGTTACGTCCATTCTCTTTCGACTGATACAGTGCATTATCAGCTCTATGTATGAGGGTATCGATTGAATCATTTTCAATAAGACTTGCAACACCCAGACTTACAGTAAGATTTTTTAAATGGCTACTTCCCTCTACATCTATGCTTATTCTCAATTTTTCTGCTAATGCATAGGCATCATTTGAACTTGTATGAAGGCAAGCTATTAAAAATTCTTCACCACCCCACCTTGCAAATACATGATTTTCGCTTATTTTACTTTTTATTAACTTTGTCAGTTTACATAATACATTGTCACCTTCGGTGTGACCTTTCTCATCATTGATCTTTTTAAAAAAATCAATATCTAAAAGAATAATTGAAAGACCTGATTTACTTTGATCTTTTTGCATTATTGCATGTTCAATAATATTATTAATATAACGTCTATTGTATATCTGTGTGAGACTATCCATATAAGCTAGATTTTCTAATGCATCATTTTTTTCAAGCAGAACTTCTTTTTGTCTTTTACTCTCATTTTGCAATTGAGATTTATATAAATGTGTTGCCAGTATCGCGGTTATTTGTGCAAATAAATGAATATCATCATTGTCATAACCATGGGATTTGGAATTTGCTGTATTTAGTGTCCCAAAACGTGTAGTACCACTAATAATTGGAGCTACCATAGTTGAATGCATACCTGCTTTATGGAGATTAGAAACTATAGGGCAGGTGCACTCATCTAATATTTCCCTGTAGCTAAGAAAATCTGTTAAATACGTGTGTCCAATAGCACAATTTTTTAGATTGATGGAAATATTTTTGGGGTGATCTGCACTAACACCGTATAAGGCTGTTAGGGTAATAGTCTCTTCTTCTTCATCCACTATTGCTATACTGGCTCTATCAACATTAAGTACTCTACCTGTATAGTCAATGGCTAAGTCAAATAGTTCATTTTCATTTGTTGCAGTATTCATCTCTTGCATCATTTTAAAAAGGAGTGCCAGTCTCTTTCTAAAGTTATTTGATTGGGTTAATTCAAGTGAATAAATTTCACTTAAGGGTATCTCATAAACTGGACCGAATAGATCGTTTTTGTGAAACTTTAAATAATTAGACATAATGGATACTTTTAAATACATTATAATAAAAATAAATATAAATACGCTTCAATTAATAGAAGAAATACCTGGAAGTATTGAAAAAATACATGTAATGTAATGTAAGGTGTTGTGTCCCAACAACACCTTACGGATTAAATAGTTTTTGAAGAGTCACAACGACGTGACTTCAATTTACCTTCCATACTCAAATAACTGTTTAACGCACCTATGTAAGCTCTAGCTGAAGCCAACATAGTATCTATGTTTAATCCGTGTCCTATGATGGCAGGGTCACCGTTAAATGAGACTTTTACCGTAACACTTGCCAAGGCATCTTTACCTTCACTGACAGATTTTACTTTATAGTCATCCAATTGACCTTCATACCCAGAGATCCTGTCTATCGTTTTAAAGACAGCATCTATAGTACCTTCACCTATACCTGCCTCGATGATCTCATTAGCATCTTTTCGTAT
Organism: Campylobacterota bacterium; assembly: GCA_003646505.1. Classification (GTDB taxonomy): domain Bacteria; phylum Campylobacterota; class Campylobacteria; order Campylobacterales; family Sulfurovaceae; genus Sulfurovum. The sequence continues at coordinate 456 of QMKT01000138.1, read as the reverse complement.
TTTTACAGCCGCTGAAGGTACACCATTTGAACAGTCCATTAACTGTAATGAGACCAACTCATAGACTTGTACGGCTTTTGTCATTTCGTTGGTGACTAAAGCTCTGATATCATCATCATATATCTCTTTTTTTCTGTCTGCCAAGATCTTAAAACGTTCAAAAGATACATTTAAAGCTTCAGTATCTAAAGAAAAACCTAATTTATTCAATTTATCTTTAAATGCTGCACGACCTGAATGTTTACCCAAGACCAAAGTATCATCCATATCTAAACCAATATCTGCTGGAGAAATGATCTCATAGGTAGATTTGTTTTTTAACATACCGTCCTGATGAATACCCGATTCATGTGCAAAAGCATTTTTACCTACAATGGCTTTGTTAGGTTGTGGCTCAATACCTGTGATATTGGCTATCAAACGCGAAGAGGGGTAGATCTCTTTGGTATTGATATT
>QMKT01000137.1 GCA_003646505.1 Campylobacterota bacterium | reverse complement strand
TGGAGATACTGCATCAGCAGCTGTAACTGTAACACTCAAGCGTCTTATCTTGACATTGAATGCTTTTTGTGAAAATGATGTACCTTACATCTCTTATGGTATTAAACTTCAAGGTATTGATCCGTCGGGTGAAACTGCTATGTTAACATGGACAGGTGCAGGCGGAGAAACAGAAATAGAAACGGGATTAGTGCTAAGTAATACACACCATCTTTGGGTTGGTACTCAAGTAGATGGTAGCGGTAACGGGACAGTATGGCCAGGATGGAATGAGCTTTCAGATGGAACATGGGAAGAAGTCTATACAGACTGGCGTCGTTGGAACCCAGACCAGAGTGATGCAACTGTAACAGTGACCGTCTCTGTGAATCCAACATCGTCTGTAACAGTTCAGTATCCACCGGCAACAGCTGTTTGTAGTGCAAATCCTCCTCAGAATACACCAGCACCACCACCAAATGTAAATGGACCGATCGCAACAGATAACTTGAATGTACCCATAACGAGTTATAGTCCAACAGTGATCAATGTACTTTCCAATGGTGATTCTTTTGGTGCAAACGGAGCTGGTACAGTAGAGATACTATTTACTCAACCAGCAAATGGTACCGTAGCACTGGATGATGGTGGTACACCAAATGACCCGACAGATGATGTACTTCTCTATGCACCAAATGCAGATGTGAATAACATTACAGATAGCTTTACATATACGATTACAGATGCACTGGGAAATACTTCTACTGCAACAGTTACCTTGGATGTCAACTGTGCAAGCACACAAAGATCTGATAGTGGTGATGCTTTAGGTACATTTAGTATAATGATGATGATGTTCCTTACTTTGATGTCAGGACTTTACTTTGTAAGAAAAGAAGAAAGAGGGGAAGCGTAATGAGAAAACTAATATTAGTATCGTTGATGAGCTTAGTGACTTTGAGTACAAGTATCTATGCAGGAGGTAAAGGGGTAGCTGAAGCAACAACGGCTGTTGTTCCTATAGAAACAATTGACCCTTCACCTTGGTACTTAGGTGCCGGTATCGTATGGGCAAAGCTCAGTGGATGTAACCTTCAGCCAGGATGTGAGTATGAAGATGTAACTTATGGAGCAATGGTTCGTGGTGGGTATGACTACAATCAATATGTAGGTATCGAAGCCAGATACATCCGTACTTTTTTAGATGAAGGTCCATTTGGTGGCGCACCATTGGCGCATATTGGGATCTTTTTAAAACCACAGTATCCAGTGAGTGAGCGTGTTAATGTGTATGGTCTTCTCGGCTATGGCTATACTGAAAACCTTGGGAATGGTGCTAGATTAGATTACTTTGATAGCGGAAGTGGATTTTCTGCAGGTGCAGGGATAGAATATGACCTTTCTGATCGTGAGTACGACAGAGAAGATAATGGGATCTATGACAGAGATTTTGACGGTTATGCAGATCAAGGTAGAGGTTGGAGTCTTTTCCTAGATTATCAGCGTTTGCTCATAGATTCAGATATACCTGATCTTGATGCTATCTCTTTGGGATTACGATACGACTTTTAAAGAAACGGAGATTCCTCCGTTTTAACACCTTTCCTTCACAGTATTAACCTTCAATTAACTTCACAAAAGTATACTTCTTACATAAAAATGTAGGAGAGTAATTTGAGTCAAATTATTACAAATATCAAAACAGAAATTTCAAAAGTACTTGTAGGTCAAGATAAAATGGTTGAAGGACTTTTAGCAGGGTTACTTTGCCGTGGACATATACTTTTAGAGGGTGTTCCAGGTCTTGCAAAAACAACAGCGGTTAACGCACTTGCAAAGACGCTCGGATTAGACTTTAAACGTGTACAGTTTACTCCAGATCTACTTCCTTCAGATATCATAGGTACAGAGATCTATGACCCTTCTACCAATACTTTTAAGATCAAACAAGGTCCTATTTTTACAAACCTTCTACTCGCAGATGAAATTAACCGTGCCCCTGCAAAAGTACAGTCCGCGTTGCTTGAAGTGATGCAGGAAAGACAAGTGACTATTGGGGATGAAACGTTTAAAATAGACCTTCCTTTTTTGGTTATGGCCACACAAAATCCTGTTGAACAGGAAGGAGCTTATGAACTTCCCGAAGCACAACTAGACAGGTTTATGATGAAAGTGGTAGTAGGATATAACACTAAAGAAGAAGAACTTGAGATAGCAAGACGTGCAGCAAACAATACCTTTGGAGAGATCCAACAGGTAGCCACAATTGAAGATCTTAACCAGATCAGAGAAGAGGCACTTCAAGTACATATGGATGAAGAGATCGAAGTGTATATCATTGAGCTTGTATCTGCTACACGTAACCCTAAAGCCTATGGTCTTGAAGAGTTAGCGTCATACATTGAGTTTGGAGCCAGTCCTCGAGCGAGTATTGATATGTATAAGGCTGCGAGAGCCATTGCTTACCTCAAAGGACAGGATTATGTCTCTCCTATAGAGATAGCCTATATTGCTAAAGAGATATTGCGTCACCGTATCATCCTTTCGTATGAAGCACAGGCTGAAGAAGTGACACAAGATGAGATCATTGAGAAGATTTTAGCAGCCGTTCCGATACCGTAATAGATATAAAATTGTAGGGACATACCCCCGTGTTTGTCCTTGGGTGGTTATAAAATTTAAATTACAAGGTAGTTTACGGGTTAACACAGGGGTTAACCCCTACAAGAATAGAGGTTAGATTTGAACAAAGCCGTCAAAAAGATCATACTTAAAACTAAAAAGCAAGTCTATGGAGACATGCTTGGAAATAATGCATCATAGTTCCAAGGTGAAGGCTTTGAATTTGCAGAACTTCGTGAATACGTTTATGGAGATGATGTCCGCAAAATAGACTGGAAAACCACAGCCAAACTCTCCAAACCGTTTGTAAAGATATATAAAGAGGAGCGTGAACTCAATGTTGTTGTGGTCTCCATGCTCTCAGGTTCCACTTATTTTGGTACGGTCAAACAAAAGTCTGACATCATAGCTGAAGTAGCAGCAACATTGGGATTTTCTGCTATCAAAAATTCAGACCTGTTCTCCCATATGATCTTTGCAGACGAGATGTATAGTTTTTCCAAGCCCAGTAAAAAACTTTTTTCTGTCCATAAGGCAGTAGAAGAGATAGTAGACTTTGATCCACTGGGAAAAGAAGCAGACTATAGTGTTTTAGTAGAAACACTGGTTAATCGCTTGAAGAAAAAAGCGCTGTTGTTCATTGTCTCTGATTTTGTAGGAGAGATAGACTTGAAATTACTTGCAAAAAAACATGATATATTTGCTGTTATTGTACGTGACAAGTTTGAAGAAGATCCTTCTGAATTAGGGTACCTTAGACTTATAGACATGGAGACCAGACAGAGTTTTGAAGGTGATGTGGACAGCAGTACCTTAAAAAATTACAAAAAAGCACTGCATGACAATGATGAGAAACTCTATAAGCAGTTTAAAAAGCAGGGCGTACGCTTTACTAAGGTCTATACGCATGAAGAGCCTACTTTAAAACTGATGAAAAAAATGAGGTAATGAAGTATGAATGAAAATAATATAAGTGCACAACTAAGAGACATAAAACCCTTACTTGAGATACCTGACAATTCTTATTATATCTATTGGGGATTGATCATTTTTGTTTCTTTATTGGCTTTGGGTATTTTGTTTTTTGTAGCTAAAAAACTGTGGGACAACAGAAAGATCAATCTGGCAAAAGGGTATGTGGAAAAATTGAAAGCTATAGACTGGAAAGATACTAAAAAAGCTGCCTACGAGGCTACCCATTATGCACGACTTTTGGCAACAGATGAGAGAAAAAGAGAACTATTTTCCCAACTTGAACCTATGTTAGAGCAATATAAATATAAAAAAGAGGTAGAGGCAGTGGACACAGAGACACAAAAACTCTTTAACCTTTATGTGCAGGTAGCAGATGAACGAATTTAGTTTTGAATATCCTTTTTTATTGGCAGTCATACTTCTTTTTATAGTTTGTGCCAAATTTTGTAAAGAGCGTAGTCGTGCGATATTCTTTCCTCATGTGAAAACTTTGATGGTTAAAAGTGCAAAAAGTTCATCATGGCTTACGATACTTAAATGGACAGGTATTACGGCCGCAGTGATCGCCTTGGCTTCACCTGTCATTACCAAATCTTACTCTAACTCTAAAAAAGAGGGACGTGACATTGTTTTGATCATTGACTCTTCCGACTCCATGCGTCAGCGGGGGTTTGACCCTACTGATCTGTGGAGAAACAAGTTTGACATCGTCAAAGAAGTGGTGGGTGACTTTATAGAAAGAAGAGAGAATGACCGTATTGGTATGGTGACATTTGCAGATATTGCTTTCATCGCGTCTCCTTTGACCTTTGAAAAGAAGTTTTTAACGAACATTACTAAAATGCAAAAGATGGGTGTGGCAGGAAAACGTACAGCGATCAATGATGCCGTTGTTCAGAGTTATAATTTGCTCTCAAAGAGTAAAGCCAAATCAAAAATAGCCATCTTGCTTACAGATGGGGTAGACAATATGTCTAAAATACCTTTTGCTGATGTTAAGAACATGATAGAAAAACATGACATCAAACTTTATGCTATAGGTGTAGGAGATGAACGTGATTATAATGGTCCTTATCTTAAGGCTTTGGCCCAGGCAGGAAAAGGTCAGGCATTTGGTGCAAGAGATGCAAGCACACTGACAGAAATATATGATGAGATAGACAAACTTGAAGCGACTAAGATCAATGATAAAAAGATCGTACAGCATACGTATCTCTATATTTATCCACTGTTTTTGGCCATTTTGAGCCTCTTGTTGTTTATGTATATTAGAAATAGCAGGGGAGTGTAAAATGAGTTTTGTGAATCCACAGTTTTTCTGGGTACTCGTTGTGCCTTTTGTCATTTTTGCTTTTCTGATATCAACCAATAAAGAGAGACTCTCACGCATCTTTGATGAGAAAGTACTCAAAAGGCTCTCTGCAACAGATGAGAGTATGCCTATGATCGTGCGTAATATACTTATGCTTCTGGCTATTTTGCTGCTGATCATTGCCATGGCAAGACCTGTCATGGAAAAAGGAGATAAGAAAGTAGAAGTGCAGGGACTTACTTTGCTTGCTGCATTAGATATTTCAGGGTCTATGCGAAGTGAAGATGTCTACCCGAACCGTTTGACCTTTGCAAAGAAAAAAATGTCTGCCCTCCTTGATGCGATGCCAAGTGATGAGATAGGGGTGGTGGCTTTTGCTTACAG
>QMKT01000136.1 GCA_003646505.1 Campylobacterota bacterium | reverse complement strand
TAAGTTAAAAATAAAATAAAATAAAAAAGGATACAAAATGGCTAAAAAGATGAAAATCAAAGCAAAAGAAAAAGATGGTGTTGTTAAAGTAAAAGCAATGTTTAAAAGCCTAATGGCAGATAAAGAAGAAGCAGAAAAAAAGAACATTAGTGTTGAATATATTAATCATGTTCTTGGAAAAGTGAATGACAAAGTTGTATTTGAAGCTAGTATGAGTGGATTTATGTCAGAAGATCCACTTATGAAGTTTTCATTTACTGGTGCCAAAAAAGGTGATAAGTTAGAGTTTGCACTTACTGACAATCATGGTAAAGTAGTAACAGGTAGTAAAAAAATTAAATAAGGATACTTATGAAAAAAAGTATAATAGGTCTTTTATTAATAGGAGCATTCGCTGTTTCTATGCCTTTTATATTCAATAAATCAATTGATGTAAAAGAGCCACACAAGCTTGACATTGATGGTAACTTTATTATGTATGATTGGCATTATGATGATTTTAAGGATGAAGCACGTGTGGGTGCGGGAACAGACTGGGACTATAACTTAAAGCCAGTACAGATAAGTGAAAGAGTATGGTGTTATTTTGGTGGTATGGAAATGCCAACAAAAGAAAATGCTGGTAATATGTCAAACTCTTGTTACATTAAAGGTGATACTCAGTGGATAACATGGGATACCGGTCCATCATACATATTTGCTAAGCAAGCGTATGCGGAAATGCAAAAAATCGCTGATATGCCTGTAAAAACTGTCATTATCAGTCATGAACATGATGACCATTGGTTGGGTAATAACTACTATACAGAAGTGCATAAAGCAAAGGTTGTTGGCCCTGCATCAGTGAATGAGAATTATTATGGTCCAAGACATGTTGAGGGTAAAGATTATCCTGGTATGCAGACAAGAATGATTAGAGCGCTCTACCAGAATGCAACTAGAGATACAGTACTTGCACTTACAGATGAAGCATTTGAAGATACAACAGAATTTGAAATCTCTGGTGTAAAACTCGAATATGTAAAAGTTGGTTATGCACACTCTGAAGAAGACTGGTATCTTTATCTGCCGGATGATAAAGTGATCTTAGCAGCTGATGTTGTTATGAATGGTAGGGTTACATCAAATAGAGATGGCCTTGTTGTTGGTCAAATCAATGCACTGAACTCAATCAAATCTAGAGAGTGGAACCATCTTGTTCCTGGGCATGGATTTGTTACAGATAAAACAGCAGCAGATGAGACTGTACACTATTTTGATATACTTAAAGATAGAGTTATAGAAAAAATGGAAGATGGCGTTATCGCAGATTTCATTACAAAAGAAGTAACTTTAAATGAGTTTAGAAATATGGATCTGTACTATGTACTTAGTCCACAAAATGTATTTAGATCTTATGAAGAGCTAGAGATGTTCGATGAAGATGATTTGATCGACTATAGTGATGAAAAAGAAGATGACGATGATGAGGATGAAGATTAATATAATGAGAAAGAAGCAGCGTAAAATAAGTGTATATTAGAAGACTTGTTTTCATGCTTTTGAGTGTTATTTCTATAACACTTGCTCATGATATTAACCTCAATCAACTTGTTGTTGAAGCAAAGAAAACCAATAAACATATATTGGTTTATTTGCATATTACAGGATGTAATTACTGTCTCAAAATGCAAGAGTGGACTTTTGATGACGAGAGGGTAAAAGCAGCCATAAAAAAAGATTTCATTTTTGTAGATATGAATGTCAGAGATAAAGGGCTTGTCTCTTTTGATGGTATTAAGGTCAGCAAGATCAAGTTTGCAAAAGAAATTGGCTATGCCATTTATCCAAGTTGTCTATTTTTTGATAAAAATGGAGAACTTGTATATGATGAAGTAGGCTACAAGGATGAAGATAGATTTCTTGAAGCACTAAAAGCAGTTAGTAGTAAAAACTACAATGAGATAGAGTAAAAGTAGATAAAATGACTAAAGTTGGTAATATTTCTTCACTATTTTGTGCTACTCCAAATGGAGCTACTCTTGCATCAGTATTGCTGCTTGATGAAAAAGGTATCGTAAAAGACAAGCATTATAATAAAGATAAAGAGAGATCGGTTCTTATTGCTTCTTTGGACAGCTATAGACTTGCAAAAAACCATGGTATTGATGTCCCCTATGGCTCTTTGGGTGAAAATTTACTTATAGACTATAATCCATACCAGTTACAAGCAGGTGCTAGGCTTAAAATAGCTGACGTTACTTTAGAAATAAGTCAACACTGCACACTTTGTAAAAGCTTTACAAAGATAGATGAAAAACTACCAGAATTACTTAAAAATGACAGAGGTATTTTTGCAAAGGTCATTGAATCTGGAAGCATTAAACAAGATGATGATATCTATCTTTTAGATTAAGACTGTCGCAAATACCTATTATAAACAACTATATACTAGCCAAATACATAAATTGACTTTGAAGGAAAAGAGATGAAAAAGCTATTATTTTCTATTGTCTTTCTAGGGACAACACTACTATTGGCACATGGTCCAAATCATAATAAGGCAGACGATGCTAAAAAAAGAGGTGACTATAAAAGTGCTGTAAAATATAGCCTTATGCAACTGGGTGAAGATTATGATAAATTTGGTGAATATTCTAAAGAGACTATGATCACTTACGGCAGATTAGGTATTTATGCTGAAAAGTTAGGAGGGTATAACGAAGCATTGGCATATAATTTCGAAGCTTTAAAAATACAAGCAAAACTTTTAAATGAAAATGATTCAACCACTGCCACTACCTATAACAATATGGGTGGAATCTATAGTAAGCAGGGAAAATACAAAGAGGCGCTTAGGTATTTTTTTAAATCTTTAAAAATACAAGAAATTCTTTTTGGAAAGAATCACCGTACTGCAGCCATTACCAATAGTAATATAGCAAAAGTATATCGGAAGCAAGGGAGATACAAAGAGGCACTAGATTACTATAAGAAGTCTCTAGAGATACGACAAGAAACTTTAGATAAGAATAATTATTCTATAGCTTTAGCACATAGTAATATAGGGTTGATATACTTTAAACTAGGAAAATACCAAGAAGCACTAAATGAATTAGGTAAAACTTTAAAGATACGAAAAAATGTATTTGGGAAAGAACATTCATTTACTAAAAAAGCACAAAAGAATATTGATTATATAAAAAGTAAAATGGTAACAAACTAGTTTAATGTGAACCTCTTAAAAAGAGAGGATTCGCTCTATTAGCCAAAAAGAAGAGATCCCACCAATCATATAGACAACAGTAGTTTGTAGCTTATTTAGCAAAGCAGGGGCGCTTAAACGCTGTAACATGACTACTATAAACACGATAGTCGCCACAAACAGCAGTTGCCCTAACTCCACACCTATATTAAAGAAAATAAGTGCAAGTGTAATGGCTTGTTGTGGTAAGCCTATTTCTGCAAGTGCCCCTGCAAAGCCAAAGCCGTGCAGTAGTCCAAAGATGAATGCTATGATCCAAGGATAGCGAGAGGTTATACCTCTTTTTCCTTGCTTTTCATGGATGATCTCCATCGCTAAAAAGAGTATGCTCAGTGCGATAATAGCTTCAACAGGTGCGGATGGGAGATGTATAATGCCAAGCGTGGCTACTACCATCGTTAAGGAGTGTGCCAGAGTAAAGGCCGTAATTGTCCAAAGTAGACGACGCATATTTTTGACTATAAGTAGCAGCGCAAAAATAAAAAGAAGATGGTCAAAACCTAGTAAAATATGGGTGATACCCAACCATGAATATGTTTGTACTATTTGCCATGAAGACGCATCTTTGGGTATGCGGTAAGATGCTGTTGAAGAACTCAAGAGTTTTGAGTGAGATACGCCAGAAAGAAGTTCCAAACGCAAGAGTAGATCGGTTCCTGTACTTTTTAAGCCTTCAATAAAAAGTGTTTTATCTGCTAAGCTCTCGGTACACTTCATTTGCCATCTGTCTAAATAGGTGCTATTGACCAAATGACTTGTCTTGGGTAATGTCAGACTACACTCTTTTGGCATAAGCATATTGATAGGTAATTTTTGATTATCTGTTGAAGCCAATTTTAATAACACCGAATAGTGCTGTGTCTTTATCTCTTTTATCTCTAAGTATGATAGTTTAATCTCATCTGCCATGCTAAAGGTACAATAGATAAACATAAGGAGTAAAGACGTTATGATCTTCATTATTTTATAACGCTCACATTTAACGCTTTACGTACCACATCATCCAATATGATCTCATACTGGCTTTTTAAATCCTCATAAAAGATTTTATTTTCCTTTTGCTGTTCTTTTTCTAGCCATACACGCTTCACTTGCTGTTTAAGTTTATTGTATTCTGTGCCTTCTTCATTGCTGAAGGAATCCTTGTTTTTTTGAAAGTATGCCCTTAAAACTTCATCACTAGGTTCAGCCACTATTGCAACATCTTCAAAGAGATACTGCATCTTCTGTGCCAAACGATGGCGGATAACCCTGTCATTTTTATCTAACCCTAGGGCTATGGCTTCCCGAGACAACACTTCTTCGCGTATGGCAGTCCCTAAAAGCTCTTGTATTTCTTTATCTGTCGGGGGGATACTGTTTTCTTCCATAAAAACACTAGACAGTACTTCTAAGTTAGACTTGTTAATGATGATCTGTTGCGTATCACTTGCTTCTTCATCACTATTAAGTTGTGAAAAAAGGAAAAACAACCCAACACCAATAAGTAAAAAATGTAAAAGAGGTTCTTTTAGTAATTTTGAAAATATACTATATCTATGCATGCGTAATATGTCCTCGCTTTTTGGGTCTTTGCGCCTCATTCTACTTTAATATATACTTTTTTGACTTAAAGTCAGAAAGCATTAATGGGGTGCCCAAAATTTAAATCTGAAATGCAATTTTTTTTAAAAAGAAAGAAAAAAGTTGTAATTTTGAGATTTGAAGAGGTTAAATGCTAAACTTTCTTCTTTATCCGACCAAAGAAAGGAAGAGTATGTTTAAACATTTAACCCAACAGCAAAGGTATCATATTGAAGCTTATAAGAAAGCAGGATATGGTAATTCTGAAATAGCCAGAGATCTAGGAGTTCATCCTTCGACCATAGGAAGAGAGTTAAAAAGAAATTCAAGTCCAGTACGTCAAAGATACGGTGCTAAGGTAGCTCAAGAGATATCATCATTAAGAAAGAGTGTTAACTCTAAGGCAAACAAGAAGTTTAAGAATGAGTTGGAAGACCTTGTGATCAAGTATATTGAAAGAGACTGGTCACCAGAACAGGTATCAGCTACACTCCGTATAAAACATGCTC
>QMKT01000135.1 GCA_003646505.1 Campylobacterota bacterium | reverse complement strand
CCACCGGTACAAGTGATACCACACGTAATTTAAATGCCTCATCTGGTTGGGATGTAAGCAGCTATAGTTCAGGCAGAGTGGCTGCTCCTTTTGCCATTTTGGATAATGTATATAAATCTATAGAAATAGTTCTCTCTGCAAATACAGATACAGTTTTTCCTCCTTTACTTATAAACTGGTCAACACATAATGTTTCTTCAGTAAATTATGATCCATCAAGTGGTCAGATCTTAACATCTCATTATAGAGATGGAAATCTATTTATTTTGGGAGATGCAGATAGTGACACAGATGAGTATGATGATCATGTCATTACCCATGAGTGGGGACACTATTATGAAGATAAACTCTCACGTTCGGATAGCATAGGTGGTTCTCACGGTCCTGGAATGTTACTTGATATTCGAGTTGCATTTAGTGAAGGTTTTGGTAATGCCTTTTCGGGTATGGTTCTTGATGAACCTGTTTATTTTGATACACATGGAACTAGACAAAGTAATAGTTTTGTTTTTAATGTTGAAATAGATGATCCTAATAATCCTACAGAATATCCAGGTTGGTACAGTGAAGCATCTGTACAGCGTATATTGTATGATCTGTATGATGACAACAGTGATGGAAGTGATACTTTGAGTTATGGTTTCTCTCCTTTACATAGTATTTTTACTGGTACCCAAAAAACAACGCCGGCTTTTACAAGTATTTTTAGTTTTATTACATCATTTAAGGCTGAAAATAGTGGAGACACAGTTGAGATAGATAGTATTGTTTCAAGTGAATCTATTGCTCCCATTACAGATATCTATGGAGTAGGGCGAACAAATCTTGCTTCTGAATTACCAACCTATGTTAGTTTGAATATAGGAAGTACCGTAAATGTATGTCCCACCTATACATATGGGACTTCAAATAAATTAGGAAATCATAAATATATAAAGTTTAATATTGATATCTCAGGTGAGTATACAATTACTGTGAGAAAAAGCAGTGGAATATCTATTACCGACCCAGATTTTCTACTGTATAATGCTTCTTTGCTATTAGGGGGGATTCGTGGGGATGATAACATTGAAGAGAAGACTATAAATTTAGATAAAGAGAGTTATAAATTAGATATTTCAGATTTTAAAAATATCTCAGGTGCTTGTTTCGATGTTACTGTAAATTAATAAAAGGAAAATGAACATGAAAATATTTAACATATTCTTGATATCATCACTATTGTTGGGAACATCGGCTATGGCTTTGAGTGGAAATATCGATAAACCTTTAGTGCTCAAAGGAACAAGTGTGGGGCAGTACGCTAAGCCGGGTGCGCCTGTTGAGATCAGCTATAGCTCTGAACATGTAGCTGTGGGAGATGTGACTAATGTAGATATTAACCTTACATCAAGTGCCACAACAGGTACGATGAAAGTAAAAGTCAAAGTAGATAAAGACCTTAATGAGATCACAACTATAGATAAACATTTTTCTTTTGATCTTAGTGAAGAAAAAGAGTATCCCTTACATTTGGAAGTATCAGCAGATGAAGACGGTTTGTATTATGTTCGTGTGATGGTAACGATAAAAGGCAAAGGTATGAGATCCTTTGCAGTCCCTGTTTATGTGGGTAACGGAACACTTAGAAAAAACAAAGTAAATATTGAAAAAATGAAGAGTGGAGAAAATATCACTGTCTTCTCAGCAGAAGAGACGATCATTAAATAAGAGCATCACTACGTGTTAGTGACTCTCTTTCTTTCTTACAATATCTGCACCCAGTGCAGAGAGTTTCCCCTCCAAATTATCATACCCTCGATCTAAGTGGTAAATACGTCTTACCTTGCTTGTACCTTCTGCTACCATAGCAGCTAGAACGAGTGCAGAGCTTGCTCTAAGGTCTGTAGCCATGACATCTGCACCATAAAGTGTTTCTATACCTTTTACGGCCGCAGTACTCCCCTTGAGCCAAATGTCTGCGCCTAAACGGTTAAGTTCACTTACATGCATAAAACGGTTTTCAAAAAGACGTTCTTCTATGAGACTTTCGCCCTTTGCCATCACAGCTAAAGCCATGAACTGTGCCTGCATATCTGTAGGAAAACCTGGATACTCCATGGTAATGAGATTGACAGGTTTGAGATCTTTTGCAGGATGGATGGTCATACTCGATTCTTGCAGATCAAAGGTACATCCCATGGATTCCAATTTATCAACAGATGCTCTGAGATGTTGAGGATTTATCTTATCCAAGGTAATGGTTGAATGAGTGATCGCTCCAGCACAGAGGTAAGTTCCTGCCTCTATACGGTCAGGAATGATCTCAATTGTATTAAATGACAGCGGTTCTCCATTGGTTCCTTCGATGGTGAGTTCATTGGTACCTATGCCTTCGATCTTCACACCTGCATCAGCTATCATTTCGCACAGTTGTACTACTTCAGGCTCTTTTGCTGCATTAACAATGGTTGTAGTCCCATTGGCTAACGCTGCAGCCATGACAATATTTTCAGTTCCACCTACGGTGATCTTGTCGAAGATTATCTTTGCTCCATGAAGTCCATTGGGTGCTTCTGCACGTACATATCCTCCTTTGATCTCTATATGGGCACCCATAGCTTCAAGAGCTTTGAGGTGTAAGTCAATAGGGCGCTGTCCAATGGCACAACCACCAGGTAAAGAGACTTCACATTCACCAAATCTTGCAAGCAGGGGACCCAGTACCAAAATGGATGCTCTCATTTGTGAAACGATCTCATAGACCGCTTTGGTTGAAGTAATACTTCCGTTGTTGATATGTGCAACAGTATCTTCATGGTCAACTTTTCCACCAAGCATAGTAAGCAATTTTAGCAGAGTCCGAATATCTACAACGTTAGGTAAATTAGTCAGAGTAACTTCCTTGTCACTCAATATAGTAGCAGCAATTATAGGAAGGGCTGCATTTTTTGCACCACTTATTTTTACATTACCACTTAATTTTTTCCCACCAACAATTTCTAAATAATCCATTTATTCATCCTCATATAATATAGTTAGATTTTATCTAAAAATCTATTAGATATGCCCTAAATAAGAGTAGCATAGAGTATTTTATACTAAAAAATATTAATAAATTTTTCTATTTTAACATTAAAAAATAGAAAAATTGATATTATTCACTATAATTTAATGATACTATAATTAAATCTGATGTATTATATTACTTAATATATACTCAAATAGGGCTGTATGCTCCATTTTAAGGGAAGAGAATGTCGAGTAGTCTAGATAAATTAAAAGCACTTACTAGCCGTTTGGAAGATAAATTAGAGCAGAAAGAGAAAGTTCAACCTGTTGTAACTCCGGTAAAAGAAGTCGTAAAAAGTGTTGAAAAAAAACCTCTTGAAAAACCTCTTGAAAAGCCTGTTAAAGATTTAAAAATAAGCAATGATAGCATTCGTGAAGAAAATACTATACGGGTAAAACAACTGTATGTAAAACTGAAAATATTTGAAAAGTCCCCTGAATTTGATAATATATTTATATATAAAGCGATGAACCTTTCAGGTATCGGATTGAAAGAAGATGACTTTGGCAAAGTTCGCGAAGGTAAATATATTCAAGTTATTGCCATTACCTATGAGCCAGATAAAAACGGTAAGAAAAAAGCAAAAAACATCTCTTTGGGATACTTTGGTAAAGCAGAGACTTTAGATGTTGCCTTAAAAAATGAGATCATAGAATTTGTTTTACGCTGGCGTTATGAAAAAGCATTTCAGAATGTTGCGCACTATAAAGATCTTATCGCAAAAGTTGACACACCTTCAAGTGCACTATTTTAAAATTTAGTGTATTTTCTACTCCTTTAAATAAATAATTTGTTACAATCTACTTCTAATTTTACTACTTAGGATAGCAATGCATATCAATCTTACACCAGAAGCACTTTTAGTTCAACTTGGCTATACAAAAAGTGAACAGACACTTAAGCAAATCAATGATATCATCTCAAATACAGATGGTTTGGAGCGTTTTTCTCAACATATTCCTTCTTTCAGCCATGCCTTAGCCGTAGAAAAAGGTTTTATAGCGATGTCAAACTCCGAAGATCACTTGAAAATCAAATGTGAAGAGGACAGTTCTGCAGATAACCTTTCTGCTTTTACTTCATTAGTGAAACACTGGGCAGAGAAATATAAACTCGAACTCAAAAAAGTAGAGAACAAAAACACTTACTACATTCTCGGTCAGCACTAATTGCCACTCTCCGCTCTTAACGATGATCAGCTGTGTGCTGCTACAGCACCTTTAGGACATAACCTTATTATTGCTTCTGCGGGTACAGGAAAGACCTCTACAATCGTTGGGCGTATTGCCCATCTTTTACATAGTGGTGTAGAGCCTTCGAGTATATTACTGCTTACTTTTACCAACAAGGCAGCTGGGGAGATGATAGCCCGACTTGAACGTTATTTTCCAAAAAAAATTGTCTCTAAAATAGAATCTGGTACTTTTCATGCAGTCTCTTACCGTTGGTTGAAAGAGATCTATCCTAATTTGGCACTCAAACAGCCTTCAGAACTCAAAACACTTTTTAGAAGTATCTACGAAAAACGGAATTTCGAACGTATGAATCTTACGATGCAGCCTTTTTCTGCAACTTTTCTCTATGAACAGTATTCCCTTTACCAGAATGCCTCTTTAGAGGGCTTTGATGTATGGTTTTTGGAAAAGTATCCTGAACATGAACTTGTTATGGATATCTATATGCATATTGCTGAGGAGTTTGAAAAAGAGAAGATAGACTATGGTTTTGCCTCGTTTAACGATCTGTTGCTGAGAATGAAAAGCTATTTGGAAGAACATATCATACCATTTAAGGAAGTACTTGTAGATGAGTATCAGGACACCAATACTCTACAAAGTGCTCTTATTGATACACTAAAACCGGATTCTTTGTTCTGTGTGGGAGATTATGATCAGAGTATCTATGCGTTTAATGGTGCTAACATTCAAAATATCGCTACCTACTCTACACGTTATTCCAATGCAAAAGTATTTACACTTAAGACCAATTACCGCTCCACTGCACCCATACTCTCTTTGGCAAACCGGGTCATAGAACGAAATGAACGCATCTACCCTAAAAAACTGGAAGTAGGACGTGTGGTGAAAAGTTACCCACCAAAACTTCTCATGTATAATGATCTTTTTGAACAGTATCAGTCCATTGCACATGGTATCAAACAGACCCACGTACCCAATGATCAAATAGCTGTGATCTTTAGAAATAACTCTTCTGCAGATGGTGTGGAAGCGAGCCTGAGAGAGTTTGGTATCCCTTGTAAACGTAAGGGTGGAACCAGTTTTTTTGATGCAAAAGAGATCAAATTCTTACTTGACCTG
>QMKT01000134.1 GCA_003646505.1 Campylobacterota bacterium | reverse complement strand
GATTTAATATGAAAAAAATGATTACAACATCTGTAGCAGTAGCTGCATTGTTAATGACAAGTGCGCAAGCTGATTTTGACTTTGGAGATATGTTCAAAGATATGAAAGATGCTGCCATAAGTATGAGTAACGATGCTAAAGATTCTATTGCTAGCATGAAAGACGGTGCTGTTGAAACAAGTCAAAGTGCTGAAAGAACAGTAACTAACGTAAGTAAAGATTCAAAAGATGTTTCAGTAAAAGTTTCTGATGATCTTAAAACAGCTGAATTATCTACTTCTAAAGACAGTAGAGATACTGCCATTTCTGTTTCTACAGATACTAAAGACTCTATCACTAACACTACAAAAGATCTTAAAGATTCTGCAACTGTAGCTTCTAAAGAATTCAAAGATTCAACTGTTGCTGTATCTGCTGATACTTCTTCAGCTGTTAAAACTGTTTCTAATGACTCAAGAGATTCTGTTAAAACTGTTTCTAATGATATGAATAAAACAACATCAACTATTTCTAATGATTCGAGTGACGCTATCAAAACGATCTCTAATCACTCTGCTGATTCTGTAAAATCTGTTTCTAATGATTCTAAAGACTCCATAGACACTATTGCAAAAAATGCAAATGATTCTACTAAAACAATTTCTAATGACACAAGAGCATCGGTAGAGTCTACAAATACAAATGCAAGTGATTCAGTGAAAAAAATATCTGAAGATTCTGCAGCATCTGTAAAATCTATTGCAGATAACACAAATGATTCTATTAAAACGATCTCATCAGATGAATATGCAGCACGTATGAAAAAGAAAAACGCAGCACCTGTAACAAACAAAAAATAAATAAATAAATTATAGGTACAACCAGCTTGGCCTGGTTGTACCCTCTTTCTTTTTAATCAAACACCCCCCATTACAAGAACTATATATTTTATAATATAACTGTTTATTATATTAAATATAATAAACGTTAAGTTATATTTAACATAATTTATACTACAATTCATTATTAAAACATAAAAGGGTTTAAATATGAAAAAAATAATTACAACATCTGTAGCGGTAGCTGCATTGTTAATGACAAGTGCGCAAGCTGATTTTGACTTTGGAGATATGTTCAAAGATATGAAAGATGCTGCTGTAAGTATGAGTTCAGATGCTAAAGATTCTGTTGTTAGTATGAAAGACGGCGCAGTCGAAACTTCAAAAAGTGCTGAAAGAACTGTATCAACAGTAAGTACTGATGCAAAAGATACTTCAACTAAAATGTCAGATGACATTAAAATAATGGAAGTAAACACAACGTCTGATCTATCTAAAACAACGACGGCACTTTCTACAGATACTAAAGATTCACTTAAAACAACTACAGCTGATTTCAAAGACAGCACAACTGTTGTTAGTACAGATGTAAAAGATTCAATCAAAACTGTTTCTAAAGATGCAACAAACTCAGTAAAAACTGTTTCTAATGACTCAACTGATTCTGTGAAAACTGTTTCTAATGACTCAAGAGATTCTGTGAAAACTGTTTCAACTGACTCAGCTTCTGCAGTTAAAACTGTTTCTAATGACTTAAATGCTTCAACTAGCACTATTTCATCTGACTCTAAAGATTCTGTAAGTTCAGTAGCTACAAATGCTAACGATTCAGTAAAAACTGTCTCTAATGACACAAGAGCATCGGTAGAGTCTACAAATACAAATGCAAGTGACTCAGTGAAACAAGTTTCATCAGACTCTGCAAAATCTGTAAAAACAATTTCAGAAAATACAAATGATTCTGTAAAAACAATTTCAGAATAAGTAATCATTTACTACCTCTATAAGAAGGTCTTTCCTTCTTATAGTACACATAAATATCAGTAACCTTTAGTAGCGTTTACCTCACTATCTACAGAAATCATAATTTAAATTTATTATACATATAAGTAATATGCTATTCTATTAGAATATCTTGTCCAAAGGATTATAATGAATTGTGTCAAAAAAATAATTTTAAGTCTGAGTATTTTTTTACCCTCACTACTTTTAGCTACTTCAGAGCCCACCCTCTCTACCACTCATAAAACATTAGAAAACAATACATTGGCTGTCTTCTATACCATACCAGGTAACGCAGAGGAAGCATATAATGAACTTGTAGAGAAAAAACTCAAGAGTATAGGTTTCAACCTTACAGATCCAAACAAAAGAGTTAATGACAAGTATGAAACAAAATATGGATCAAGCATATTGGATGTCTTGAGTTTTATGCCTGTGGTCAATGACAAAGTGATCATACCTCTTCTCAACATAGATCCGCGTATCGCAGGATTTGCACCATTTAACATGCTTATACACAAAAAACTTGATGAAAATGTCACACATGTCGGGCATCTTATGCCTAAAGTCATGTTAGACATCTTAGGTATAAAAAATAAAGAAGTGAGAGAAAAGTTCACGTCTACATTTCAATCACTGGATGAAATGATCGAAAAAGAATTAGGTGGGGGAAAATCATTTATGTCTTACAAAAAACTTCCCGAACAAAAAATGATAAACTTCGAATATACCTTTGAAATACCAAAAGATATGGATGCTTTTCTAAATGATTTCCAGAACCGCTTTGAGCTGGCCTTTATCAACAAAAAATATCGCATTGCCGGATACCATAACTTCATGCAAGCAACAAAAAATGCAGAAATGATACTTTCCGGTTATGATGCATTTTGGACCTACGCACTTTGTAAGTCTGAATTTTCTTATGGTATGTTTGACAATGAAGGAGCAAGACCCGAAGCAGGACTTTTTGTTCCCTGTACGATGTATATGTATATCAAGAAAGGCACAAACAAAATTGTTGTTGGTATCTTTAGACGGCAAAACTTGTCAGATACACTGGACATAAAAGATGAAAAAAGACTAAAACTTGTTGAAAACCTTGATAAAGAAATACCAGAGATCCTCACTGAACTTGGGATGAAACCAACAAAGAATGTGAATACCCTGCTGCACTATGCTCCAACTACAGTTCAAACAAAAGAGCCAGTGAAGCAAACTAGCAAAGTAAAAACTGGAACAAAAAAGCACAGAAGAACCAAGAAAAGCTATGCCAATACTAACACTGTACCTAAAGCAGGGAATACCCCAACCATTCCAACTGTACCTAAAGTGCCTGAAGTCATTACATTCAATAAGAGCCAAAATGTATATGACAGAAGTATCAAGTTTTCAAAACGTGTACCACCAAACTATATACCCCACAGATTAGATAATATGCAGAAAGTAAAGTCAGCTGCACATACACGAATAGGAGGAGTCAGTCAGGGAAGAATTTCAGCCTATCTGCGTGGTAAATTTATCGATGCAAAAACAGTTGAAGAGAAACTCAAAACAGCAGGCTTTAAAATCATCACAACAGTACCTATCAATAAAAAAGGTACACTGATCTCAGTTGTATTTACAGATAAGTCTCTAGTAGGTATGGCAAGTAAAGAAAATAGAGGCTTTATGGCATCATTACGTGTGCTTGTAGACACAAAAGAGAAAACGATCAGTATCACTAATCCTATTTATATGGCAAAAGGGTTTTTACAAAATGACTATGATGAAAAATCTGCTAAAAAAATACTTGATAAACTGATCACACAATTTCCAAATTTGGAAAATTCAAAAGATCTACTCAAATTCCAGCTTTTATCAAAATACCAATTTATGAAAGGTATGCCTTATTATCAAAATATGCTAGAGGTTTCTTCCGGCGATGATCTTTTAGAGAGAATAAAAAATAATAAGAAAGTAGTATTTACCCAAACACTTGAAAATGGCTCAACTCTGATTGGTATAAAGTTAGGGAAGAGAACAAGAAAATTTACAAAAAAAATCGGAAGGAATAATGCGGCTATGCTTCCATACCCTATATTGATAGAAAATGGAAAAGCCAAGATACTTGACCCTAAATATTATATATCTTTTATGTATCCTTTGTTAAAAATGTCAGAATTCATGACGATCGCAACAATCCCAGATGCTATTGTCAAAGACTGTAAAAGAGTATTTAGGAAAAAGAAGAAAAAGAAATAAAGTTTTAATGATGATACAGTGTTTCCAAGGTTGTTTAATATAACTAATCGCTTATCAGGTCTTACCTGATAAACGCTCTAAAATAAGCTCTACTTCGCTTTCTCTAAGTATTTACAGTCAACGGTGTCTACCTTAATCATCTCACCCTCAAGTACATGAAATGGCACCTGAACCACTGCCCCACTCTCAAGTGTTGCTGGTTTTTTACCACCTTGTGAGTCTCCTTTAAAGTTAGGAGGTGTCTCAACAATTTTAAGTACCACTGTTTGAGGAATTTCAACTGAAATTGCTTTTCCACCATGGAATAATATTTCTGCTTCCATACCATCGATCATAAAAGAAAAAGTATCTTTTCCCACTTGCTCATGGGTAAGCCCAATTTGATCAAATGTTGTTGTATCCATAAACTGAAGGAATTCCCCATCATCATAAAGATACTGCATCGTTTTTTGCTCTAACTCCGGTACATCAAATTTATCCCCGGCATGTACGGTTTTTTCTATGGTTTTACCGGAAGCCAAGTTTTTGATCTTCATACGTACAAAAGCTGCACCTTTACCTGGTTTCACATGTTGAAAATCTGTTACCTTATACGGGTTTCCCGTTATTTCAAGTCTTGCACCTTTTTTGATGTCACCCATTCCAATAATAGCCATAGTTACTCCTTAAAAATTATGAGTGATTATAGCCAATGCATGATATAAAAGGGGTAAAGGGAACTTCTAAAGAAAAGGAGAGCCCAGAAAGTGAGCTCTCCGAAGTGTATTATTTGGTGATAGAAATATTGTCTTTCCTTCTACTGTCACACTCGTCATCCATGTCAAAATCCATTGCTTTAGCATTATCCATAAGTACAGGAACAAAAAGTAACGATACAAATACTGCTGCAACCGTACCAGAGATCAAGGCAACACCTAACCCACCAAATACGGGGTCTCCAGCAAGTAAGGCTGAACCTAAGATAATAGCAACCGCTGTCAAGGCAATAGGCTTAGCTCTCGTAGCAGCTGCTACAGCAATTGCCCTACGTTTTTTCATACCCTCACACTCCATAAGAGACTGTGCAAAATCTATAAGTAAAAGTGAATTTCTTGAAGAAATCCCTATCAATGCAATAAACCCGATCAGTGAGGTTGCGGTCAGGAAGAATGTCTCAGAAGTAAACCAGTTTGCCACCCAGTGTCCTACGATCACACCAATAAGAGAAAGGAATGAACCCAGTAATACAATACCAGAAATAGCAAAACTCTTATAGTAGATCACCAAGAGTAAGAAGATCAGGATCAATGCTGATATAAATGCAGCACCCAGGTCTCTAAATG
>QMKT01000133.1 GCA_003646505.1 Campylobacterota bacterium | reverse complement strand
TTTTATAAATTGAAACAGATGGAACGAGAATATTATATTGAGATTGCAGAGATAGAGAAGTTATCAAGCAGAGCATCTATCATTCCACTTTATTACCGAACTTTCGAAGAGTTGAACAAGAAAGAAGTATTGATAAAAACAGAGATTTATTCTGAAAAGATATTTATCTCTTACAATCCTATTCGTGTTTATTTTAAGGGATATTTACTTGAAGATGAGTATAAATAGATAAAATGTATTATGTGTACATAGCTCAATGTGTAGATGATACACTTTATACGGGTATAGCAATAAATCTGAAACGTAGAATCGAGGAACATAATAACTCAGAAAAAGGTGCTAAATATACACGTGCAAGACGACCGGTACACTTAGTTTACAGTGAAGAGTTTCTAGACAGGTCTTTGGCTTCTAAACGTGAGTACGAAATAAAAAAGAAGATGAACAGAACGCAAAAATTAAAGTTGATAAATAAAGTCTAAAACTCAAATCCGCCGCCGGCACCCTTACTCATACTGTCATAGACAGCTTTAATGTAGGTATCTCTTATGGTGCAGTCAAGGAGCTTCTCACATTTCATACAGCTTTTGACTTGATGTTCAAACTGGCAAGACTCGAGTTCAGCTTTTTTATGCGTCAGTGCAATTTTCCATTCATCAAGTACTTGTTCAGACATTAGCGTTTGATTCCATAGGCTTGTTTCATACTGTCTATCTCATAGTTGGAACCAAAGAAACAGGGACTTGTATCGTGTGGATGGTTGGGAATAATCTCCATCAATCTTAACCCTTTGTCGTTAACGGCTTGTCCTCCGGCTTGTTCATAGATAAAGGCAAAAGGGATCACTTCAAAAAGTTGTCTGAGTTTTCCATTAGGTACATCAGAAGTTCCTGGATAAGAGAAGATGCCTCCACCTTTGAGGAGTATCTGGTGTAAGTCCGGTACCATACCTCCAGAGTATCTCAGCCTGTAGCCTTCTGCAAAAAGATCATCTACAAATGTTTTATGATAGTCACACCAATTTTGCTGTGTACCACCGGGTGCATTGAGTTTCCCTTTTTCATTTAGTGTGATCTCTGAAATGAAGTTAAAGAGTCCGTTCTGGGCTCTGTAGTGTTGTGGTTTTGTCTTTTTTGTCGCAAGTACCAGCTCGATACGCGGACCATACACTACATAAGCAGATGCAACGAGGTTCTCTGCTTTTAGCTCACCTTCATAGATACCAAAAATAGAACCAACAGACAGGTTTACATCTGCAAGGCTTGAACCGTCAAGAGGATCATAGCAGATCGTATATTTTCCGGTATCATGTAGCTCAAGAACACCTTCTTTCTCCTCACTGACAAGAGACTTTACTATGGAGATATCTTTAAAAGCCTCCTCAATAATATAATCACTCTTCACATCAAGTTTAAGCTGGTCCTCGCCGGATGAATTCTCACTGTCAGCATAACCCAGATCTTCTGTTTTGATCGCATGATCAATTTTAATAGCTACTTTTTTAATGGTATCAAAGATAGTTTGCATAGTTAACCTTTTCTATATCTGTTTTGCATGGCTGTGTATCCATGCTATGATCTGAGGAATGTCGTTTAGATCTAATATATCAATGTGAGCAGGAATTGCATAGTCATTTTTATTTATAGTCTCATCAATGGCCATGGCTTCAGAACAGTCAAAATAACTCTCATCAATCTCATTTCTAAAGATAGCAATACGTGGTAAAGGGAGTGTTTTAAGCCCTTCAACAAGTAAGATATCAAAATCATTGATCATAGATACAATATCATCAAGAGTTTTTTCTCGTTTAGAAAAATAAGTTGTTCTTGTCGGTGATGTCACTACCACTTCTGCACCTGTTTGTGAGAACTTGTAACTGTCTTTTCCTTCTACATCAAACTGTGCTTTGTCTTTAGGATCATTTTTGATGATAGCAACTTTGTACTCCTCGATCAAATGTGTAGAAACTTTTTCAACGAGGGTCGTTTTCCCACTGCCTGATGGTCCGGTAAATGCTATGGCAACTCTTTTACTCACAGTATGATTTCCTTCTGTATAATTGGGAGAATTATACATCAATCTTTATTGAATCTATGTTAAACTTAATACAAATATAAGGAGAGCAAGTGCTTAAACTAGGGATACTACTTATTGCCATAGGTTTTCTTGTCGGCTGTACAACATCAAAAGAAGCTGCGCTCATACAATCTTATCAAAAGAAGGTTGATTACCATAAGCAGTTACAAAAAACAGAAAAGATACAACTTTTTGAAAATAATGTTACTAAAGCAGTATTAACAGCTACCTATCTTTATACACCAAATTTTAAAAAATTTGATCAAAGAGATGAAGAATTTATAATTGGTGTACATTTAGAAGAAGAAACAGAGATTGACATGAAAGATATCATTGAGATCTTTGGTATTCGTGATACAGTTAATATTAAGAAAATGAGAGATGAACAAGAAAGGGAAAGTGAAATTGTGCCTAACTCATTGTATGATGATATGATGAGTCTTGTAGATACAAGTAAGAATAATAATTCAAAAATAACTAATAAAAAACACAAAAATAAAACAACAAAGAAGAAAAATAAGAATAAAGTAAAAAAATATGGTTTAATGCTTCAAGGTAAAAATGCTATTCAAATTAAAGCATTAAGTAAAAATGATAAAAGGCTCAAAAATATCGCTTATGTGACTGAGTGGGGCTCTTACTATTTGGTTACGTTTGAACATACAAACAGTAAACGATTCTCACTTGTTTTTGAAAGTGAAAAGTATGGGAAAGGGACGTTCTCTTTTGCCAAAGTGGCGAAGTATATTTATACAAAAAAAGGTTTTTAAAAGAGTGGTAAGGTTATTCCTCTCTTACTTAATATGAAGATTATTTTCTAAACTTGTCTGTTGCAGAAGGTGTTGCAAGAACTTTTAAAAGCGGGAAAATACGTGTAATCACACCAAGTTTATTAAGATAGATAACGTAATTTGCCAGGACTTTTTTTCCATACTCTTTTGCTTCATGGTTTTTCATGGTCTCCATACTCATATACGGTTCGTAAGGACCCATTCTAAAGTGGTGTTTGTTTTTAATGTGTCTTCTTGTAAATCCTATACCTGCATTGTAAGCATAGGCTATAAAGAGCGGATGGTAAAGATATTTCGTCAGATAATCCAAATGAAAGTCTGCATATTCTATAGCTCTATAGGGGTCAAACATATCATCCAGGTCTATCGTATGTCCTTTTTCTTTAGCAACATGCTTGACAAGAAACGGCATGAACTGCATCATACCCAGCGCAAAAGAACGCGAGACTGAAGCTGGTACAAAACGGCTCTCTTGTCTTGCTATAGCATAGATAAGGGCTTGACGTTCCGGTGTCATCTTTTTCATTGCATCACGGTAAGGCATGGGAAAGTATGAGTCTTTGTAGTTACATGCTTTTGCCTTGATATACGTATAGATTCCGATAGCTTCTTGAGATTTATGGTCATCTGCCAGATCTTCGAGGTCTACACCGGCTTTCATTTTATGTTTGACTTTTGCCCAGTGTATAGGATCTTTGATATTAAATCCTGATGTACGACTCCTCCAGATAGACTCTGTGATCGTTTTAGGATATAGCACTAATTGTGTCAGCAGCCATAAGTGTATAGATGTTGACATGACAGCTTTCACGTAAAAGTTTAATGTAATTGTCATCTTTGGTACTCATGTAGAGCCAGAAAAGAGATTTGTCGATATCATATCTTTTTTTATAATTCTGACGTGCATCCTCAAAATAGTTTGTGGCTTGTTTAGGTTTTTTCTGTTTAAGAAGTGCAAGACCATGTTTAAAACTTTTATTGGCTTTACTTCTTTTCCTCCAACTATTATCCACTGCTCCTGTTGCTTTTATCTTTGGTAGTTCTACATTTAAGCCGGTTTTTTTTCTATAGACGGTACGCAGCTTTTTATTGAGCCGGCTTGCTTCATAGATAATCTTTCTTGCTTCAGCTTTTGTGGTGGTCTTCTGTGAAAGAAAACGCCAAATATAATAATCTTTTTCTACACTTTTTGGCATATTATGCACCGCCCAGTAGTCAAAGGTTTTGGCTAACAGAGTTGATGGTGTAAGAAGAAGAACAAAAAGTACAGTGAATAGGATCGTTTTCATTTACATACTCATAAGTGCACGCATCATCAATGTATCGATAAACTGTAGTCCGAGTATGATCACTAATGGTGAAAGGTCTATACCTGAAAGTACAACAAAAGGCATCTTTGATCTGATGAAATTGTATATCGGTTCAGTGAGTCTATAGATGATCTGAACAATAGGATTATGCGGGTCAGGACGTACAAAGCTAAGCAGTGCCGCAATGATCACTATCCAGATATAAAGGTTGATTACAGTGTGTAAAAGTTGGACGATAGAGTAAATAAGTGCATTCATGAGGCGATCTCCAATAGATATGATTTGATAAGTGGGTAAACATCTGAAAGTTCAGGTCCGTCTTCCGCCCCGGTGAGGAGGATTCGAAACGGTTTAGAGAAGTTCTCTTCTGTAAGTCCGGACTCTTTCATAATGTATGATTTAAATTCGTCGAAGGTGTTGATCATAGGTGCATCCTGGATGAGTTTCTCCAAGATACGCATTTGCTCCCCCCATTCACCTTCAAAGTCTTTAGGTGCAAAGATAGGTTTTATCTTTGCAATAAGTTCTTTAATTGTGCTGGCTTCCTCAAGATAGATCTTAGCTAGTTTTCCGATGTCTGCATCTGCGAATCCAAAGAGCGTAGAAAGTTGTCTGTCATCCATACGTTTGAGGTGCTCTGCGTTAATGAAACGCAGTTTATCTGTGTCAAATATTGTTTCAGATTTTGAGATGTTTTCTATGTTAAACCACTCTATAGCTTCAGGCAGTGTAAAAATCTCTTCAGGTACTTTAGAATTTCCCAAAAGTAACAAGTAGTTTATGATAGCATCTGGTATAAACCCTTCTCCAAACAGCCATTTGACTAAAGAAGTATCATCCTGTTTTAACATCTTCAACCCTGAAGTGTTTACAAGGATCGGCAAGTGTGCATAGATGGTTTCTTGGTCAAATCCCAGTTGTTTTTTGATATGTATCTGTTTTGCTGTGTTGGAGAGGTTGTCTTCTCCTTGAGCGATGAAGTCTACACCGCTTATCATGTCATCACAGGCACAGGCAAAGTCGTAGGTCGGTGTACCGTCAGTACGTAAGATCACAAAAGAGTCTACTTCATTTGCTGCGGTAGTAATATCCCCTTTGATAAGGTCATTATTGACTATCGCTTCGGTTGGTTTTTTGATACGGATCACAAAAGGGATCCCGCGCTCTTTTAGCTTCGCATGTTCTTCTTTGTCCACATCAAAACATTGTCCAGAGTAACTGTAGGCTACTTTTTGTGTTTTTGCTGTCTGAGTATCTGATTCGATTTGGTCTGCTTCGAGTTGCTCTGCTGTACAGGTACAAACAAAAGCTTTTCCCTCTTC
>QMKT01000132.1 GCA_003646505.1 Campylobacterota bacterium | reverse complement strand
AAGACCGACCTCACATTACAGATGGTAGGCTCGTTCATAAGGTAAAAAATATATGTTATTTACAAACTTGGGGTTATCAGAATCTCTTTTAAAAGCGATTAAAGAGCAGGGTTATGATACGCCAACTCCCATACAAGAAAAAGCTATTCCTGTCGTGATAGAAGGAAAAGATGTATTGGCTGCAGCACAAACCGGTACAGGAAAAACTGCAGGATTCACGCTCCCACTGCTTGAGAGACTTTCTCAAAAACAACCACATATGCACAAGAAACAAATACGTGCTTTAGTACTAACACCTACACGTGAACTTGCAGCACAAGTGGCTCAAAGTATTTCCGATTACGGTAAGTATACGCCTTATCGTTCTACGGTTATTTTTGGTGGTGTGGGTATTAACCCTCAATTGGCTACGCTTCGCAAAGGCGTGGACATTGTCATCGCTACACCAGGTAGATTACTTGACATTGCAGGACAAGGGGGGATAGACTTTTCTAAATTAGAATGTCTCATACTTGATGAGGCGGATCGTATGCTTGACATGGGATTCATACATGACATTAAAAAATTGATGAAACTCATGCCTCAGAAGAGACAAACACTTCTATTTTCAGCGACATTCTCACCAGAGATCAAAAAATTGGCATCAGGACTTCTTAAAAATCCTGTACTTGTTGAAGTGGCACGTCAAAACAAGACGGCTGACCAAATCTCACAAG
This sequence comes from Campylobacterota bacterium, assembly GCA_003646505.1. GTDB lineage: Bacteria > Campylobacterota > Campylobacteria > Campylobacterales > Sulfurovaceae > Sulfurovum. Next base: position 4,786 of record QMKT01000132.1, on the reverse strand, counting down.
TGGTGCACTTTGTTGATAAAGGCAGAAAGAGAGAATTACTTTCCCAGCTTATCAAAGCAAAAGACTGGAAACAGGTTCTTGTTTTTACCCGTACAAAACACGGTGCAAATAAATTGACGCAACAACTCGAAGAGTATGGTATCTCTGCAGCGGCAATACATGGAAATAAAAGCCAGGGAGCCAGAACAAAAGCGTTAGCTTCTTTCAAAGCAAATGAGGTTCGTGTACTTGTAGCTACAGACATCGCAGCAAGAGGTATAGATATTGACCAACTTCCCCATGTTGTAAATTATGAACTCCCTAATGTGCCAGAAGATTACGTGCACCGTATAGGCAGAACAGGACGTGCAGGGCAGAGTGGTGAGGCTGTTTCACTGGTATGTGTAGATGAACATAAATTACTTAAAGACATTGAAAAGTTCACAAAGTCTGAGATTCCAAAAGTGGAGATTGAAGCCTTTAGACCAGACCCGAACATTAAAGCTGAACCGATTCAAAATGGTAGAGGCGGCGGTAGAGGTCGTGGAAATGGTGGAGGAGGTTCACGTAATAAACCTCGTAGTAACGCTTCACACGCCAACAACGGCGGTAGCCGTGATGGCGCCAGAAGTAGAAACCGAAACCGAAATAGAACCAGATCAGAAGGATAAGAAGATGAAAAAAATATTTAAACTCACAGATGAAAAAAAACATGAAGATCGCGTACTTGAAGCAGTAAAAAATGACATACGTAAGTATGTAAAACGTGAAAAGAAAAAGAAACTTGAAGATCCAAAAATGACCTATTGGGATTTCGACTGTAAAATAGGGGCCTCAGCAGACATAGCAAAAGTGATAGAATTTGATGCCCTCATCAAAGCACTTGATGGTATAAAAGCAATGGGTGCAACAGAATGTTATGTTGAAATACTGGCAAAAGTAGTTGAAAAACCAGTAAAAGAAGAGCTTACTGGTGATGAAGAAGCGTAGACTTAGTATTCTTTTAAAATAACATCCTCTATCGCTACGTTACTGCGGATTTTGTTCTCATAGGCTTGACTCATGGTAAAGAGTAACTTAAGGTCAGAGGGACTGGTGGCATACTGATATGCTTGCGCTTCTGTGATCTTGTCTGCTAAAGTAAGATCGAACAATGCACGGTTAAAGGTGATAGAGTCAAACATCGTACCTTCTTTTTCAATGGCATCAGGTATTTCATGATCACGTTTGGTTCGAATAAGTTCCTGTACAAGAGGACTTCTAAACATCATTTCCACTGATGGGACCATGTTCCCATCAATACCTCTGATCAAACGTTGGGAAATGACTGCCTCAAGTGTGGCTGATAGTGTTGCACGTACACGGTTTTGTTCATGGGTTGGGAAAATAGCAATGAGTCTATCCACTGTCTCACGCGCATCCAGTGTGTGTATCGTTGAGAAAACAAGGTGCCCTGTATTGACTGCTTGCAAGATACTTTCTGCTGTGGCAAGATCACGTATCTCTCCTACTACAATAATATCAGGGTCTTCACGCATGGCTGCACGCAATGCACGCGAAAAGCTCTCTGTGTGTGTGCTTAATTCACGCTGTTCTATAAGTGCCTTTTTGTCATTATGTACATATTCTATGGGATCTTCGATAGTTATAATGTGGTGTGGACGTGATCTGTTGATCTCTTCGATTATGCTTGCCAAGGTAGTTGATTTTCCACTGCCAGTTGTACCTGTAAGAAGGACCAGTCCACGTCTAAGCTCAGAAAGTTTATGTAAAGCATTTGGAAGGTTTAATTCTTCAATTGTTTGGATATAGCTTGGAATGAGACGTAAAGCAATGGCAATACCACTAATGTGCATAAAAATATTGACTCTGAAACGGTGCTCTTTATCGAGTGAATAAGCCCCATCGAATTCTTTCGTTTTCAAAAATGCATCATATTGTGTAGCAGTAAGTAGTTTTACAATGCCTTCAATCGTTTTGGCATCGATAATTTCAGTAGATAAAAGAACAATATCACTTTTCACACGTGCGCGTATATTACTGTTACTTTTAATGTGCAGATCCGCACCCTCTACTTCTATCAGCATTTTTAACCAAGTGTTTAATTTTTTTGTAATATTTTGATTTTTCAATGACATGTTTTAGCCCTCTTTGTGATACCTTTTAGGTTATTGTACTCTTAAATTTAAAGGATTACAACACCATAAAGTATAATCTACAACTATGATTTAAACTCTACATAAGTAATAATATGAAATAATATTCTTGTATAAATATGTAATCCGCTATTAAATTAGTCTGTTGAAATTTATTCAAATTTTTTTTAAAGGATATATCATGTCTAAAAAATTAGATGAATTAATTGAAAATGAGGTAAGTGTTGACTTAGAGAAACGTGAGTTTATGAGTAAGTTTGGAAAGTATGCAGTAGTGGGAGTCGGTATGGCAACATTAATGGCGCCAAATGCTTCTGCATCTTTTAATTCTGGTTGTAAACCACGAAAACCTCGAAAACCCCGTAAATGTAAAGTAAAAAAATGGGGTAACGGTAGTCAAGGTTCTCCTAAGAAATGGAAACCGATAACACTTAAAAGGCATCAACGCCCTTAATAGTATATTACAGAAATTATGGTAGTTCACTTGAGCTACTGTGATTTCTTATACGCCAAACACATAAATTTCACCCAATAAATACTTTTCCCCTCTAAATATTTTAAATATGGATAATGAATGACAAAAAATAATGATGTTATAAAATTTCCATTGCAATCTAAAGCCCTATATGCTTTTGCAATGGATGAAAGTTTACTTGTATATTCTGAAGATACACAGAATGTTTACGGTTTTGAAAAAGGTAATGCTTCACTGTTTCTGCAGATTGATGAACTAATTTCTAATTATTCATGTGAAGAAATAATGGAGAAATTTCCTACTGTAGATACGACTATCGTGAAACAGATGTGTGATCTTCTTTCAGGAAAAGAGACAGCTGATAACTTAGAGTATGAATCCGACAGAGAGTTTGGAACTTATACTGAAGATGATTTAAAGAGACATTATTATCAGGTGGAGGATATTGTGTTTGCAATACATTATCCCAATGAGGCTTTTTACAAGCACTTGCATCCGGTATTTGAATACCTTTATACAGATAACCCTACTGGGAAAAATATGGTATCTATTGACTTAGTCAAATGTGATGATCTTTGGGGTATTTATTTGAATAATATGCTTGTTGAGACTCCTATAACAGAAGCTAGATTGGCTACATTTATCCAAGAGAAGATGATGACATTCACTTATCAGGCACAACGTTATCTTCTCTCTATGCATGCAGGCTCTGTGGAAAAAAATGCTAATGTCATTATCATGCCTGCAGTAGCAGAATCAGGTAAAACTACATTAACTGCGGCATTACTTCATCATGGATTTGATCTTTTTAGTGATGAAGTAACATCATTGGACTATGAAGGTACTGTGCATCCTCTCCCTTTTTGTATGAATATCAAAGAGGGCAGTTGGAAAGTGCTTTCATCAATGTACCCATCTCTTAATACTAGCGATGTGCATGGTCGATATGACGGGCAGAATATACGTTTTCTCCCTCCTGTAAATATACATAGCCACAGGCAGAAAGCCAGCCATATTATCTTTCCTAAATATACGCCAAATGCCAAAACTACACTGCTTAAAATTACAGCTAAAGAAGCACTCTACAAAATAAAAGAAGCCGGTTATCAGGTTCAGGAAAATATGGATCAAAATAAATTTGAATTAATTTTAAGAAATCTTGTCTCTCTTCCAAAGTATACTTTGGTTTATTCAAGTTTGGATGAAGCGATAGCTGTGATAAACACATTATTGGAAGAGTCTCATGTCAGCCAATAAAGATGCTAGACTAGATAGTCTTTTTACGTTAACTGAAATCATCTCACAGTCTAGTGATAGAGAAAAAATAAAACAAAAAATTCTCTCTGATTCTATAGACTGGTTATCTGTTGTTGAGATTGCAAATACACATTTTCTCACTGCTGCTCTTTACTTCAGTCTTTTTGATAAAGAGTTATTAAACCTAATACAAGATGATGAGTTGATAGCATACCTGGAGCAAATATATACTATAAACCTACATCGAAACCAACATATAATTGAACAATCAAAAGATATGACTGAGATCTTATTAGAAAAAGATATTAAACCTGTATTTTTAAAGGGTACTGCATCATTATTGGAAAATGATTATAGAGATGTGGGAATGCGATTTTTATCTGACATTGATTTTTGTATTTTCGAGAGTGATTTTACTCAGGCTAAAGAGAAATTGCTCTCTGTAGGATATATACCCGATATGAGTGATCCCGGTATTAAGGATATAGAAAAACACCATCACTGGTGGCCTATGTATCATCAAGACTGGGATATAATAATAGAAATACATAAGTCTATCTTGACATTTCCATATTCTCATTTACTTGAGTGTAGTGAAAATACTTGTCAAAATTCTAGTTATTATCCAGAGATGACTATGCTTTCACCGACATTTCGATTGATTCATACTTACATACATAGTGATATAGTCGATAGAAATTACGCACTCAAAAAAATGGATCTACGACAATTGTATGAAATGTCAATCATTATTGATAATCATATCTCACAAATTGACTGGAAATATATAGAAGATTTTTTTAAGAGGGAAAAATTGTGGAATCAATTCAATAATAGACTTTGTCTGATCAATGCACTTTTTAATGTACGTTCACCTATATCAGTAGAGAATGATAAGTCAAAATTACACTTATATGTT
>QMKT01000131.1 GCA_003646505.1 Campylobacterota bacterium | reverse complement strand
TTTTAGCACTTGTGAAAACAATGAGTTTTTAATGAACACTGACCAAATATTGTTTTAGTATCTATTTGATCATTTGAATATTCTTTTCAAAATACTCAAATAATTAAACAGGATAGCTCTGTCCTAAAAAACAGCTATTGGTTTAAGCTGTTCTTTATAGGATGGTTTTTACATCGTAGTATACTTTACTACGTTAATGCTTCTTCTAATTTTTCTTTAGGCTTTAATACATGCCCCACAGATTTCATAAAATAAGTGGTTGTTAAAGAAGCGAAGAAATAAAAGGCATCTTTAGAGCAAATAATTTTATCATCCTCGCCTAAGAATACTTCAATTGTTGTACCTCTGTCAAGTACCTCTTGTATCTTCTTTTTATCCCAAGTATAGGTCAATAGTGCTTCAAGTTCTTCTTTTGTTGCTACTTCTAAGTAGGAAGATAAGTCTGTGTTTGAAGGGTAGCTAACATTAGAGAGAAACTGTTGAACATACGCTTCCTGCCCTGCTTCAAAGTAACGTAACTGTGTACGTGTAAAAGAGGGTTTTTGTGTCTGAAAAAAGGCTGGAGAAAGTAGGATAAGTCTCTCTATACGCTTTTTAGATTGATAAGTATATTCAAGTGCCTGTTGTGCTCCAAAACTAAAGCCTGCAACACAGTAGTCACTGTTGATAAGATATTGGCTAAAAAGTTCTTCTTCATTCTGCAAAGAAAAACCATTAAAATATTTCATAGTTAAAATATTTTCCTTAAGATCACTCTACATTCTTCAGCCGTTATATTTTCATGGGTAAGTAAATACTCAGATACCTCTTTACGTGCCTTATCAAGTGTTTTAAGCAGTGTGGTCACTTCGGAGACAGATTCTCGTAAAAGATCATCTTTCTGCTGTGGGGTAACTATAAAGTTATCACTCATAACATACTCATAAATGACTTTTGAAATAACTTCTTTGGCCTGGGCTATGTCAGAGGCAGCATTCGTAAACTGCTCATTGTAATGCATTTTTGTAGCAATGCTTCCGGCAAGATACATTTTAATACGTGAGAGAAGTTGACTTTTTGAAAGGATCTCATGTTCCTGTATAAGTAGACGAGTATTAACTATACCTATTTTATCAAACTCAATATCTAACCATGTGGCCATAACCGCTTTGGCTCCCTGATATACCGCCTGTATCTCTCGCTCTTCTTCTGTAAAAGAAAGGATCTTTCGTTTGCCAAGCAACACTTTCTCTTTGACTGCTTCAAAGTCAGAGGTTTCTACTACTGTACGGCCTTCTCTCATGGCAAAAATTGCTGCTTCATTGGTAAGCGTATCAAGCGCTGCAGAGTTAAACCCTACGGTCATACGTGCTACATTCTCAATGTTAACCTTGTTTGGTTTATGTGCAAGATAGAGTGCAAGTGTTTGAATTCTGTCTTCCAGATCAGGAAGAGAAATATGTATACGTCTATCAAAACGCCCTGCTCTGAGCAGTGCTTCATCAAGCATCTCTATCTTATTGGTTGCACCTATAACAATGACACCCGAACTGTCTTCAAAACCATCCATCTCTGTAAGCAGTTGGTTCAGTGTGGCTTCTCTCTCATCATTTCTAAATTCACCACGGCTTTTACCCACAGCATCTATCTCATCTATGAAGATGATACTGGGTGCCGTCTGTTTGGCTTTTTTGAAAAGCTCAGAAACCCTCTTTGCTCCCATACCGACATAAATATGTACAAAAGAAGCACCACTCTGATAGAAGAAAGGTACATTTGCTTCTCCTGCTACTGCTTTAGCCATGAGAGTCTTTCCTACACCGGGAGGTCCTACAAGTAAAACACCTTTAGGCAAACGAATATCAAGGTCACGGTATTTTTGCGGTTCTTTAAGAAAATCAATGATCTCTTCAAGCTCTTCTTTTACATCTTTAATACCCGCGACATCCTTAAATGTAACATTGGAAGTTAATGCCTGTACAGGCTCGTTTTTAGGGTCATCCCCTGCTTTATTTACTGCTCTAATGTCTTTAAGTTGCTGTAGTCTGCTTTGTTTCATAAATCGGAATAAAAAAACAAAAGCAGCAAGGATAATAAGTAAAAAGATGAAATCATACACATAACTGTTCTCTTCACGTACCTCTACAGGGTATTTAGTGAAAAATGCTGTTTTATTGATGGCATCCTTATAGATCTTATAGCTTTCATTATCTGTTTTGAGACGAATATAAGATCCGTCTACAATCACTTTTTGTATTTTATCTTTGGTATAAAGTGCATTGGCTTGTTCATGTGTGATGAGTGTGTCGGCATCTCTAAGTGTTCCAAAAGCAAGCAGTGCTACCAGTACTATCAATAAACCTGCGATAACCTTAATGTTTTTTGTATGAAGTACAGGGGTCTTAAATTTGCGCTTTGTTGCCTTCATTGGTCACCTCCACATCATTTAAAAGTACCCAGTTTGAACTCAAGTCTTGATCACTTTTAACAGAGACTTTGTTGAAATACTGATCAAATCCATGATGGACACCATCGTTTCCATTTTCAAGTAATACTTCAAGGTTTTGTGTATGATCACGTCTAAAAGCAAAGTTCTTAGCTTTGATAATAGCAGTCAATTCACGATGACGATCCTTGGCAATGTTTCCTCTCACTTCTGGCTTCATTGTGGCAGATACTGTGTTATCTCGTTTAGAGTATGAAAATGCATGTACGTGCGTGAGTGGAAGTTCTTTGACCCTTTGCATAGCTTCGCTCCACTCTTTTTCATCTTCACCGGGATGCCCCACAATATAATCTGTTCCTAAAGCATATCCTCTTGCGGCAATTTTATGAAAAAGTTCCAAGTCGGTTTTATACTCATTACGTCTATTCATCAATTTGAGCATTTTATCGCTGGTATGCTGTAATGCAATGTGCATATGTCTGGCCATCCAAGGTTCATTTAGTAATTCCATAAACTCATCATCTATCTGTATAGGTTCAAGACTCCCTATACGTATACGCCGTACACCCCGTATCATAGACATTTTTTTAAGCAGTTTCGCCATGGAAGTGTTGTGGTCCTGACCATAAGACCCAACGTTGGTTCCGGTAAGTATAAACTCGCCAAAACCATTTGAAGCAAGTTTTGTGATCTGCTCCAGGATGGTTTCTTCTTTATGGGAACGTGCATCACCTCGTACAGCAGGGATAATACAATAAGAACATCTAAAATCACATCCCTCCTGGATCTTGATGAAGGCTCTGCTTTTTCCTATAAACTCTTCAACAATAGTCGAATCTATATGTTCAAGATCACCTATCTGGTAAAAAGGTTCTTCATTTTTGAGTACAGCATTGATATTCTCTTTTTCTGAATGTCCAATAACTCCAAAGACTTTTTTGTCCTCAAAAAGACTCTCTCCCTTGGAGTGTGAACCACAACCAGCAAGTACAACTTTTGCATCTGGATTCTTTCGCTTCATAGATGAAATGTAGTTACGCACAGAAGAGTCCGCACTATTGGTTACAGTACATGAGTTCACAACAATGTAATCAGAATTTAGTTCATTCTCTGTAAGTTCATAGTCTTTAAGTTTAGACATCATAACTTGCGTATCAAACTGATTTGTACGACAACCAAAAGTTTTAAAATAGACTTTTTTTTGCATTATCTACTTCCTTTTGAAATGAGTACATCATCCATGTTAGGCATTGGTTTGGGTACTGGTTTATCCATATATAGAGACTGTGTAGGAAAGGCAAGATGTATATTATCTTCTGCTTGTATACGTGCTATGATCTCTGCAGATATCGTAGATCTGAGTGTCAATGTCGCATAAGAGTTTGTCAGGTACCAGGCAGATATTTTCATACCGTAAGGCTCAATAAAAGTAAAGATACGCGGTTCAACATTCGTATTTTTCATACTATACTGACTCCTAAGCTTGTTGAGTTGTTTTCTTGTGATCTCCGTATATCCTCTAGAATACTTCTTTGTGATCTCTTTAGCTATCTGTGAAGCTTTATGCATATCAGAGTCAAAGGTCACCATAAAGTCTATACCATCCCAAACCGTTTTCAAACCGGCATGTGTATAATTGGCTATCATATCAGTAAATATGAAATTGTTTGGAATGAACATAATACGCCCTGCTCTACGGTTATGTATCGTCGTTGTCAGTGTAATGTCTTCATGCATGGTCATACGCAGCATAGATATATCGACAATGTCACCAACATACTCTACTCCATCACGGACAAATTTTACTCTATCTCCTACATGGATAGCTCCACCTATTACAATAGTAGCCCATCCCATCAAGGACATAAACCAATCTTTCATGGCAATAGCAATACCAGCAGAAGCAAAACCAAGAATAGTTACCAAATAAGAGACATTTTCTATATATGCAAATAAAAGTATAAAAATAAATATTGTCATAAAGGAGATGTTGAGTGCTTTGTTAATGGTGTAAAAACGATCATTGTCTGACATATATTTTTTAACAAGATATTTGATAAAGAATAACAAAAAGATAAATAATAGAATGATCGCTCCTATACCCATAGCTCTTTCTACCTCTCTTTGAACATCACTTTTTAGATTGAGTTTAATTTCATCAATTTTTTTACTATGTACATTTTTAGTTGTTTGAAATATTTCAATAATAGGGATAAATGTTTTAATTTGGTCTTCAACAACTTCTTTATTTTCAATAAATTCTTCATTTTTGGGATCTAACTCTAAAAGATTTTTAAGGATGTCCTTCTTCTCTTTAAATTTTTCAAGAATTAACTCTAGCGATGTATATCTATTACTGTACTCTTCCATATCTAATTCAAGTTTTTCGTAATACGATATGGCACCGATGATAGAGAAAGGACTTTCTACATTAGGTATTTTATCTATAACAGGCGGTGTTAGAAACTTTTCAAAAGGATCTTTTTCATATTCTTTAAGGAGTTGAAGTTTACTAAAAAGTGTCACTTGAGTCCCTTTAAACTCTTCTAATTGTTTTACTTGTTTCTTCGTGAGTTGCTTCATGTTCTCTAAACGTTTGATCTTCGCGTTTAGTGGGCCTGCCTGCTTTTTTAGTACAATATAGGTGTGGTAATTACTATAGATCTTAGTCCAGATATTATTATCCAAAATGTCATCATCTATGGTTGCTTTTTGAATGAGAAGTTGTTCTATCTGTTGCTTAATACTCATCTCTTCCTGTTTAACTTCTACCGTACTATTCTGTTCAGCGATAGATGTAGCAAAAGATGCCGTTGCTGATAACAGAGAAAAAGCGATAATCAGGTTTTTGAAATTCATTTTTTCTCCCTAAAACCGGCAAGTACTTTTTTAACCCTACTCTCGTCAATGTCAGAGACTATTTTGTTGTGTCCCAAGCCTTGAGGAAGAATAAACTTGATACTCCCTTTTGCAGATTTTTTATCTAAAAAGAAATGCTCATAAAATGCATCTACATCTTTGATCACATACTCAGTGGGTAAAGAAGATTTTTCCAAAAGAGCTTTGACCGCATCTGCCTCTTTATCTGTAAACATTCCAAGTTCAACAGCCAAGGCATTTGCCATGATCATACCTATGGCTACAGCTTCACCATGTAAGTATGTGGTGTAGTTTGTTTCATTTT
>QMKT01000130.1 GCA_003646505.1 Campylobacterota bacterium | reverse complement strand
AGAGACAAGTGCAAGAGCAATGGATATTAAATCACTTGAAATACTTACCATTGAAACAGTAAAGTTTTTTGAAAACTATGGTTTTCAAGTATCAGTTGAAGATAAATATCCGGCATGGAAACCAGATGTAAGTGATTTTACCAATTTAGTCAGTGAAGAGATGAAAGTAGGGTTTGGCAAAACTAAAATGATGGCGATCCATGCTGGTTTGGAGTGTGGTGTCATAGCGGAGAAATATCCTTCAATAAAGTTTGCGTCTATTGGTCCTACAATACGTTATCCTCACTCAACCAGAGAGAAAGTAAAGTTGAATTCTGTTGAGAAAACCTTTGAAGTGCTTCAAAGAATTATAGATAGAGTATAGAGATATAAATGTGTAGTTTCGTTACACTTTTATGAATAGCTTTAACAAATAATTTTTATAATTTCATGGTAAGTCAGATAGGAGTAAACTCAAAAGATACCCATGGTAAAAAATGCCTATAATAAAGGAAAAAAATGAAAACAATATTTCAGGATATAGAATATTTAAGTAAGAATACAGAAGATAAGAAATCAAAGAAAATCCTTAAAGAACTTGAGGAGAATATTCATCTGTTGAAAACAAAAAGTGGTTTAACACAATTGATGAATAAGAAAAAACTTGCAAAGATCACACGTAATGTTGAGTATGAAAATGAGCTTAAGGATTTACAGGTAGAGCTTATTAAATTACAAAACTGGGTGTATGATAATAATAAACGTGTCATGATCATCTTTGAAGGGCGTGATGCTGCGGGAAAAGGCGGGTCTATAAAACGTTTTACCCAGTACCTTAACCCAAGAAAATTTAGAGTAGTTGCTCTGCAAAAACCAACCGAGGTAGAGACAGGACAGTTTTATTTTCAGCGTTACTTCCAACATTTACCAAACCCGGGTGAGATCACTTTCTTTGACCGTTCTTGGTATAACCGTGCTATTGTAGAGCCTGTATTTGATTTTTGTACACCTGAGCAGTATGAAAAGTTTATGAAGCAAGTACCTGAGATAGAACATTCAATTATTGATGATGGAATCATACTTATTAAGCTTTGGTATTCCATTACTAAAGAAAATCAGCAAAAAAGATTTAAAGAGCGCATGTCTAATCCGCTTAAACATTGGAAACTAAGCCCTGTAGATCAAAAAGCACAAGAGATGTGGGATAAGGTTACCTATTATAAAGAAGAGATGTTCAGCCGCTCACATACTGGATATGCACCATGGATCATTGTAGATAGTAATGATAAAAAAAGAGCCAGGTTAGAGTCTATACGTTATGTATTGGCTCAAATCCCTTATGAGGGTAAAGAAGATGCAAAGATCAATCTTCATCATGATCCGGAGATCGTTGAGCGTTATCACAGAAGTACACATGATGAAAAGTAAGTTTCTTGTATTAAGAACGGCCTTTTAAACTTTAAAGGTCTTTGTCGTCTTACAGTGTGCTTCCATGAAGCACCCTTCACATTCAGGCTTCAAAGCTTTGCATCTGTATCTGCCAAAAAGTACCATAGCCTGATGAAGCAGATGCAGATCAGTTTTAAATTTCTTGCTTAATTCCTCTTCACACTTAACAGCAGTTTTAGCATCAGAAAGCCCAAGCCTGTGAGCAACTCTGTATACATGTGTATCTACAGCCATAAGGTTTGCACCTGCATACTCGATCATCACGACATTGGCAGTTTTTTGCCCTACACCAGCTAGCTTAATAAGTTCATTTCTCTCCAACGGTATTTCATCTCCATAATTCTCTACTACAGACTGTGCCATTTTGATGAGGTTTTTGGCTTTATTGTTAAAAAATGAACAAGTATTGATGAAACTTTTTACATTATCCAGATCAGCATTTGCAAGTGAGACTGCATCCGGATACGCTTCAAAAAGTGCAGGGGTGATGATGTTTACTCTTTTATCGGTACATTGTGCAGACAGCATAACTGAAATAAGTAGTTCATAGAGGTTTTTATATTCTAGTTCAGTTACTGAGTCCGGATAATGTTTTAAAAAGAGTGATTTTATCTCTTCTATCTCTTTTTTTGTTGCTTTTTTCACTTTAGCCATGTCTTAATGCCTTTTTCTAATTAAAGTAAGACTAAAATAGTACCATATATTCTTCTTATTAATCAATGATTTACCGAAGAAAGATATACTCTCTCCAACTTTAAAAAATTAAGGACTTAAAAATGTTAAAACTAGCAAAAACTTCACTATTGGCTGTTGCAGTCATGGCAACATCAGTAGTAGCGTCAGATATACTTGTTACAGTTAATGGTAAGAATATTACAAAACAGGATGCAGAACAATTTGTAGCTGCAGCACAGCCAAATGCACATTTTATGCAACTGGACAAAGCACAACAAAATATGATCAAAGAGAGACTTGTTGAAAAAGTACTTTTTACAGAGTTGGCAAAAAATGAGGGTGTAGATAAAAACCCTGAATTTATTAAAAATATGGAAAAAATCAAAGAAGAGCTCCTTGTAAATATGTGGATGAAATTACAGTTGGAAAGTGCAATTGTAAGTGATAGTGAAGCAAAAGAGTTTTATGAAAAGAATAAAGATAAATTTAAACAACCAGAGTCTGTAAAAGCAAGCCATATTTTGGTTAAGACAGAAGATGAGGCTAAGGCGATCATAAAAGAGCTTAAACCACTTAAGGGTGCTGCATTGAAAGAAAAATTTGTAGTATTGGCAAAAGCTAAATCTACAGGTCCTTCAGGTCCAAAAGGTGGAGACCTTGGGACATTTAAGAAAGGTCAAATGGTACCGGAATTTTCTAAAGCAGTATGGGCACTTAAGGATGGTACAGTCACATTGGAAGCTGTAAAAACTCAGTTTGGTTACCATGTTATTTATCTTGAAAAGAAAAATCCTGCACAACCGGTTACTTATGAAAAAGTTAAAGATAAGATAATTTTATCTCTTAAGCAACAACAATTTTCCGGTAAAATTGCAGAAATGGCAAAAGAACTTAAAGCTAAAGCAAAGATCGTTGATATGTCTGCAGAGGCAAATGCAACAAAAAAATAATTTTTTAGTAATATAAACAAGGAATAAATGCATGAATAGAATTTTAATGGTTTTAGGTGTTTCTTTTGGTCTGTTTGCCAATTCAGTGTCTGCTGACGGATTGACAAATAATTTAAACAATATGTTAAATAAAAAAGAGACAACGCCTATGGTGGACTTGAGTAACCTTAACGTCAATGCCAGACCTGTACAGCCTAAAGTAAAAACCAGGTCAAGCAAGGCAGTTGTTGCTACAGTCAATGGACATAAGATCATTAAAAAAGATGCAGATAAATACCTTAAGAATAGAACAAAAGGCAAAGTAAAAAACTTTGATCTTTTACCTAAAAAACAACGCGTAAGACTTCTTCAGGAGATGTCAATTTCCACACTTGCTTCAGATGCTGCAAAAAAAGAGTTATCAGAACAGGAAAAATCAGCAATCACTACACGTGTATGGATGCAAAAAGAGGCACTTGAAACTAAAGTAACCGATGATCAAGCAAAAGAGATATATGATCAAATGTCACAACGTGCTAAAGATGCCAACAGCACTAAGCCAATTCCTTCATTTGACAGTATTAAAGATAGAATGAAGATGCAAATTGTTGAAAAGCAGATCATCGGTAAATTGATGAAAGGTGTTGATATAAAAGTTATTGATGCCAATATGATAGCCGGTAGTATTAATGATATTTATGTTTCTATTGAAGATGCAGATAATGCACTGAATTCTATTTCAAAAGGGAAAGCTGCCTGGGCAAAAGTTTCAGAGAATGATAAAATGAAACTATTGAATATGATCGCTCCGAGTAAATTGATAGAAGCAGCTGCAAAAAAAGATTTGAAATCTAAAGATACAGAAGTTGCTTTTTCTAATTTTTGGATGCAAAGCAAAGTTATGAAAACTGAAGTATCCGATAAAGAATTAAGATCTGCATATGATAAAATAAAAAAATCTGCTAAAAAAGCCAAAAGTAAACAAAAAGTTCCAGAATTTGAACAATTAAAAAATACTTTAAAAATGCAAATTGCAAAAGAGAAAGTGATTGCAGGGTTAATGAAAAATGCAAAGATAAAATTAAAATAATTTATGAAGAAGGAGTGATAAATGTCTACAAAAGTATTAGATGTAATTGAAGCAGGTGTAGTTACAGGGGATGATCTTCAAAAAATGTTAAAAGTTGCAAAAGATGAAGGTTTTGCTCTTCCGGCAGTAAATGTTGTAAGTTCAACTTCTATTAATGCAGTTTTGGAGTCAGCCAAAAATGTAGACTCTCCGGTTGTTATACAATTCTCAAATGGCGGTGGAGCTTACTATGCCGGCAAAGGGTTACCTTCTGATAAAGCGGCCATTTTGGGAACGATCTCCGGAGCACAACATGTACATACTGTAGCTAAAGCTTATGGTATACCTGTAGTACTTCATACAGATCATGCAGCAAGAAAACTTCTACCTTGGATAGATGCACTATTGGATGCATCTGAGGCACATTTTAAAATACATGGTATTCCTCTTTTTTCCTCTCATATGATAGACCTTTCAGAAGAGCCAATAGAAGAGAACATTGCTACTTGTAAAGATTACCTTGAGCGAATGTCCAAGATGGGCATGACACTTGAAATAGAACTCGGTGTGACAGGCGGAGAAGAAGATGGTGTTGATAATACGGAAATAGACAATGCTCTGCTTTATACCCAACCTGAAGAAGTGGCGTATGCTTATGAGGAGCTTATGAAAGTCTCTGATAAATTTACCATTGCTGCTTCATTTGGAAATGTCCACGGTGTTTATACAGCGGGTAACGTGACACTTATACCTACTATTCGTGACAACTCTCAAGTTTATATAGAGGAAAAGTTCAATACATCTAAAAAACCTGTAGATTTTGTGTTCCATGGTGGTTCAGGTTCTGAACTTTCCGATATTCGTGAAGCAATAGGCTATGGTGTTGTTAAGATGAATATTGATACAGATACGCAGTGGGCATATTGGGATGGTGTAAGAGGATATGTATCTAAGAACCATGATTATCTTCAATCTCAGATCGGAAATCCGGACGGTGAAGATAAGCCGAATAAGGGTTATTATGATCCTCGTAAGTGGCTTCGTGCCGGGGAAGAATCTATGATTGCCCGACTTGAGCAGGCGTTTGATGATTTGAATTGTGTTGGACGTAACTAAACCATCACCTATAGATACTGTCACTTTTGAAGGTCACTCTTTTTACTTAAAAAGAGATGATCTGCTTCATCCTGATTTCTCAGGAAATAAAGCTCGTAAATTTCACTACTTTCTTGAAAATGATTTTCCTGATATAAAAAAAGTTATTTCTTATGGTTCGTCACAATCCAATGCGATGTATTCACTCTCTGTTTTAGCGAAAATGAGAGGATGGAAATTTGAGTATTTTGTAGATCATGTGGCTTATTATCTGAAAGAGAATCCTCATGGCAATTATGCTGGAGCTTTAGACAATGGGATGAAAATAATTGAAAATGTAGGGGTAATCCCTCGTGGTTACCCAAGAGTCGGCACAAGGCACGACCCCTACAAATAAAACGAGAAAAAATATGCATGAAACCACTTT
>QMKT01000129.1 GCA_003646505.1 Campylobacterota bacterium | reverse complement strand
TGAAAAGAAAATCAATGCTATTAAAGTAGTAAGAGCTATTACAGGTCTTGGACTTAAAGAAGCGAAAGCAGCAGTTGAAGAAGTTCCATCTGTACTTAAAGAAGGTGTTTCTAAAGACGAAGCAGAAGCATTCAAAAAACAAATTGAAGAAGCTGGCGCTGCTTGTGAACTTAAATAATTCATTTATTTAAGAGAGTTTAGGCTTTTAGCCTAAACTCACCCCATCTACCTAGATATTCATAAAAGCTATTCGGAGACATTTCATACCCTCCTCTAATAGTTTCTTTGTGTATCTAGCCATGCTAGAGCGACTCTAGACTAAACGATATTTATTAAACCATTAAAACTAACACTATTACAAGGACAAACATGCTAAATTCTTTGCATTCTGGTAACAGACTCCGTGTTGACTTCTCAAAAACCCCAAGAGAAATCGAAATTCCAAACTTACTCCAACTTCAACAAAAAAGTTATGAAAACTTTTTAATGTTAGGTGAAAAAGACAGAAAAAACTCTACTTTAGAAAAAGTATTCAGATCAGCTTTCCCTATTCATGATCAACAAAACAGACTGACTTTAACGTATAAGAACTCTGAAGTTCTTAAACCAAAATATACCGTCAGAGAGTGTATGGAGAGAGGATTGACCTACTCTGTATCTCTTAAAATGAATATCGCATTGACGATTTGGAACAGAGATGAAAAAACAGGTGAAAAACTTGATCCCAAAGAGATAAAAGAACAAGCAGTTTTTGTACGTGATATCCCTTTAATGACAGAAAGAACATCATTTGTTGTTAACGGTGTTGAACGTGTAATTGTAAATCAACTACATAGATCGCCGGGTGTAATCTTTAAAGAAGAAGAAGGTACAACTGTTGGTGCAGGTATGCTTTATTCTGCACAGATCATCCCCGATCGTGGTTCATGGTTATATTTTGAGTATGACTCTAAAGACATCCTTTATGCACGTATTAATAAAAGAAGAAAAATTCCAGTAACTATCCTCTTTAGAGCGTTGGATTATTCTAAAGATGATATTGTAAAACTATTTTATTCTACAAAAGAGATCACAATTAAAGACAATAGATTTTTAACTAAATTTGATGCAAGTGACTTTTCTGGTAGAGCAGACTATGACGTAAAAGATATGGATGGTAATACGGTTGTAAATGCTGGTAAAAGATTGACTAAGAAAAAAGCACAACAACTTGTAGAAGCTGGGCTTGAGTGGATCGAATATCCTCTTGAAGTGCTTATGGAAAGACATTTAGCTACACCAGTGATCGATCAAGAGAGTGGAGAAGTGCTTTATGATGTGGTAACCCCATTAGATGAAGCAAAACTGAAAAAGATGATCGAACAGGATATTGATACGATTGAGATCATTAATGACCTTGCTGATGGTGCTGATAGGTCAATTATCAATGCCTTTATTGCAGATAATGAATCTTTAAGACTCTTAAAGCAGACAGAACAGATAGATGATGAAAATGTACTTTCAGCAATTCGTATCTATAAAGTAATGAGACCAGGTGAGCCAGTAACACCTGATGCAGCTAAAGCATTTTTAAGACAGCTTTTCTTTGACCCGGAAAGATATGACCTTACTAAAGTTGGTCGTATGAAGATGAACCATAAACTTGGACTTGATATTCCTGAGTATGCGACTGTATTGACTGCAGAAGACCTTATAAATACTGTGAAATACTTAATTAAAGTGAAAAATGGTCAAGGTCATATCGATGACAGGGATCATTTAGGAAACAGGAGAATTAGAGCGATCGGTGAGCTTCTTGGTAATGAACTTCACAATGGTCTTGTTAAGATGCAAAAAGCGATCAGAGACAAAATGACAACCGTGTCTGGTGTACTGGATGAGTTAATGCCTCATGACCTGGTAAACTCTAAAATGATCACGAATACTATTTTAGAATTTTTCTCTTCGGGACAACTTTCACAGTTTATGGATCAGACAAACCCACTTTCAGAAGTGACACACAAAAGAAGACTTTCTGCATTGGGTGAAGGTGGTCTTGTTAAAGAGAGAGCTGGATTTGAAGTAAGGGATGTACACCCTACGCATTATGGTCGTATTTGTCCAATTGAGACTCCAGAGGGTCAGAATATTGGTCTGATCAATACCCTGGCAACTTACTCTAAAGTAAATGAGCATGGATTTATCGAAGCGCCATACAAAGTGGTAAAAGATTGTCAGGTAACAGATGAAATTATTTATATCACGGCAACGCAGGAAGAAGACAAGTGTATTGCTCCTGCTTCTACCGTAGTAAATGAAGATGGACGTATTGTTGAAGAGCTTATTGAAACAAGACTTAATGGTAACATTGAACTTAACGAAGCAACACGTGTTAATTTAATAGATATTTCTCCTTTAATGATTTCAGGAACTGCTGCAGCACTTATTCCGTTCTTGGAACATGATGATGCCAACCGTGCACTTATGGGTTCAAACATGCAACGTCAAGCGGTTCCTCTTATTAAAACTGAAGCTCCGGTTGTGGGTACAGGTATGGAAGCAATCGTATCTCGTGATGCATGGGAAGCGGTAAAAGCAAAACGTGCAGGTACAGTTGAAAAGATCGATGGTAAAAATATTTATATTATGGGTGAAGATGATAACGGTGTATTTATTGACCATTATCCACTTGAAAAAAATATGAGAACCAACCAAAATACGACATTTTCACAAACACCTATTGTAAAACTTGGTGATAAGATACATGCAAAACAAGTGGTTGCTGATGGTGCAAATATGGATCAGGGTGAACTTGCGATCGGTAAAAACATTATGGTTGCATTTATGCCATGGTACGGATATAACTATGAAGATGCGGTTGTTATTTCTGAAAAGATCATTCGTGAAGATACGTTTACTTCAGTACATACGTATGAAAAAGAAGTTGAGGCAAGAGAGCTTAAACATGGTACGGAAGAGATCACTCGTGATATTCCGAATATCCGTGAAGATGAACTACTGCACCTTGATGAATCAGGAATTGTTGAAATCGGTACGTATGTGAAACCGGGAATGATCCTTGTGGGTAAAGTTAGCCCTAAAGGTGAGATCAAACCTACACCAGAAGAGAGACTACTTAGAGCGATCTTTGGTGAAAAAGCAGGACATGTGGTCAATAAATCACTTTACTGTCCAGCATCAATGGAAGGTGTGGTTGTTGATATCAAAGTCTTTACAAAAAAAGGCTATGAAAAAGATGCACGTGCTATTCAGGCGTATGAAGAAGAGAAAGCTATTTTAGATGGTGATCACCATGATCAACTTCTTATGATAGATAGAGAAGAGATCTTACGTATTGCGACGTATTTGTCAAATCAAGAGTTGACTACAGATGTTACGATTGGTGAAACGGAGTATAAGGCAGGATCTAAAATTGCTGTAGATACGATCAAAGGTGTGAATAGATTTGCACTTCGTGGTGTGGTTCAGTCTTATGCAGACAGTATACAAAATGAATATGAGTCACTTAAAAACTACTTCTTAAAGCAGAAGAAAAAACTTAAGATAGATCATGAAGAGAAATTATCTATACTTGAAAAAGATGATATTCTCCCTTCAGGTGTGACTAAATTGGTTAAAATTTATATTGCTACTAAGAGAAAACTCAAAGTCGGTGATAAGATGGCTGGACGTCACGGAAACAAAGGTATTGTTTCTAACATCGTACCAGAGATCGATATGCCATATATGGCAGACGGAAGACCGGTAGATCTTATTTTGAATCCACTTGGGGTACCTTCACGTATGAACATCGGGCAAATTCTTGAGGTACACCTTGGTCTTGTTGGTAAGAGACTAGGTGAGCAGATCGAAGATATGTTTGCTAATCAGCAAAAAGACTTTATACAAGATCTTAGAGCAAAAATGATCGCTATAGCAGATGTCGCTAAATTGATGAATGGGAAAGAATTTCTCGGAAATATGTCTGATGAAGATCTATTGAAATATGGTAGAGATTGGTCAACAGGTGTTAAATTTGCAGCGCCAGTATTTGAAGGTACAGACCAGACTGAGTTTGATAAGTTATTTGAAATGGCGAAGATCGACTCTGATGGTAAAATGCAGCTCTTTGATGGTAAAACAGGTGAAGAGATGATCGAAAGAGTCAATGTCGGTTATATGTATATGCTTAAACTTCACCACTTGGTTGATGAAAAAGTGCATGCACGTTCAACTGGGCCATACTCACTTGTGACACAACAACCAGTCGGTGGTAAAGCACTCTTTGGTGGGCAAAGATTTGGAGAGATGGAAGTATGGGCACTTGAAGCGTATGGTGCAGCACATATTCTTAAAGAGATGTTGACGATCAAGTCAGATGATGTTGAAGGTAGAGCCAGGGCATACAAAGCGATCACCAAAGGTGAATCCGTGCCTGAGTCAGGTGTGCCTGAAACGATGTTCGTATTGACAAAAGAGCTTCAAGCCTTAGGTCTTGATACAGAATTATATGAGAGTAAAAAAGAAGTGGAGGGTGAAAATGAGTAAGTTTTTAGAGAATTTAACACCAGTAGATCTTAACAGCGAAGAGAGACCAAAGGATATAGCAGCCCTACAACTTAGAGTTGCAAGTCCTGAGAAAGTACTTTCTTGGAGTTACGGTGAAGTAAAAAAACCAGAAACAATTAACTATAGAACCCTTAAACCAGAAAGAGACGGCCTTTTCTGTGCGAAAATTTTCGGACCGATCAGAGACTATGAGTGTCTTTGTGGTAAATACAAAAAAATGCGTTATAAAGGCGTAGTATGTGAAAAATGTGGAGTTGAAGTAACCACTTCTAAAGTAAGAAGAAACCGTATGGGTCACATTGACCTTATCGCGCCTGTGGCACATATTTGGTATGTTTCTTCTTTGCCATCACGTATCGGTACACTTTTGGGTGTGAAGATGAAAGATCTTGAAAGAGTACTTTATTATGAAGCATATATTGTTAAAACACCTGGTGATGCTTCGTATGATTCTGCAGGAACAAACTTACTTGCCAAATATGATGTACTTAATGAAGAACAATATCAGCAGATCATGCAACGTTTTGGAGACACAGAATTAGATGCAAGGATGGGGGGAGAGATCATTCAAGAACTACTGGCCGACCTTGACCTTGTAGATATGTTCTCGCAACTTAAGGAAGATATCCAGGCAACGAAGTCTGAAGCAAAAAGAAAAACCATTGTTAAGCGTCTTAAAGTCATTGAAGCATTTTTACATTCAGGAAACAGACCTGAATGGATGATGTTGACACAATTGCCGGTACTCCCACCGGATCTAAGACCACTTGTAAGTCTTGATGGTGGTAAATTTGCTGTTTCTGATGTGAATGACCTTTATAGAAGAGTGATCAACCGCAACCAACGTTTGAAAAGACTTGTGGAACTTGATGCTCCAGAGATCATTGTCAGAAATGAAAAACGTATGCTTCAAGAAGCAGTAGATGCTCTTTTTGATAATGGTAGACGTGGAAATGCTGTTAAAGGTGCTAACAAGAGACCACTTAAATCACTTTCAGAAGTGATCAAAGGTAAACAAGGGCGTTTTAGACAAAACCTTCTTGGTAAGCGTGTTGACTTCTCCGGACGTTCTGTTATTGTTGTTGGACCAGACTT
>QMKT01000128.1 GCA_003646505.1 Campylobacterota bacterium | reverse complement strand
TATGAAAAAAAGAAATTCCACTTTGATCTAAAAGATGTCCCATTTAACGCTATCATGCAAAGACTCAAACAAAACCCTCTCCTAGATGCCGATATGGTCGGTACCATCGATTATGATGTAGAAGAAAAAGAGATGAACACCAAAGTAAAATTAAATCATGTAATGTTTTTACAAAAAGAGTTAAATGAGCTTGTCAAAGAGAAATTTGGACACGATCTACATCAGGAAGTATTTCCAAATAGTAGTTTTGAAGCAAACTTAAAAGATGATATTTTATCGTCAACACTTAAAATAGCAAATGACAATAATTATTTGATCTTTCAAAATACAGAGTTGAATTCCATAGAACGATCTATCGATACAGTCATAGATTTTCAGATACAGGGACATAATATTGCCGGAAAACTTTATGCAAGAAATGATGGCTATGCACGTAATACTTTAGATACCTATCTCACCTTTGATGGTTTAGTAGAAAAGCATTATAAGCTCACGCTTAACGGTCCACTAAGCAGGAAATGGATCAATATGGACTATGAACTAAGTGCTGCACGACTTCCAAGTCATCTTGCTACTATTGAGGATGATATCAATATAACAGGACATCTTTATGGACCTTATACACGTTTATATATAAGAGGGGAAGGTACAGCATTAAATGGTCTTGTCAATTTCGATGCTCTCAAAGTCTATAATGAACTTAAAGACGTTAATATAAAAATGACTGATATCCATGCCAACAAACTCTATACACTCATGGGAATAACCGATCTGCCTCATGGCAAGGCAACTGTCGAAGCACATTTCAAATATCTGAACAAAGAAAATAAAAAAGGTACACTCACCTATTCACTTCAAGATACCACCTATAAAACGCTCCCACTAAAGTTCTCTACAAATATCAATATAGACAATAATCTATATACCTTTACTGCAGATATCAATTTAAATGACGTACAAACCTCCATCACAAAAGGGACCCATGATGAGACTAAAAAGACTACACATGCTTTTTATACGCTCAATATACAAGACTTAGCACAAATCGAAGCACTACTGGGACATAAATATCATGGTCCTTTTTATGCCAGAGGTGAAGTAGACTATAAAAACACCTTACAGATAAGAGGTCTTTCTAAAACCTTGGGGGGTATGACAGATTTTCTCTATAAAAATGAGATACTATACATAGACTTTGAAGATGCATCATTCAAAGAGATCATGACCTTACTGGATTACCCAACTTATCTGGAAGCCAGTACAAATGGAAGCATCAACTATGACTTTAAAAAAGAACTCCTCCTGGTCAATACTAAACTTGATAATGCAAAATTCTTACCATCAGATCTTGTTGAAAAAGCCTATAAAAAAGCCGATATCAACCTCCTCTATGAGACCTTTGATGCCAGTGAGTTAAATGTAAAATACCAAAACGATATCATCACAGGAAATATCAAGCTTTCCAATCTGAAAAATCATATTTATTTAACGAATGCAAATATTAATACAAAACAAAAAAGTATAAATGCGTATTTTGATATATACCTTCAAGGCAGAGAATTAACAGGAAAGATCTATGGCGCTCTTGATAAGCCAAAAGTGAATTTAAACATGCAAAAGCTCATCGAACATGAAATGGACAGGCAAATAGACTCTATGGGAGGTCAAGCACCTAGAGAGATGATGGAAGGTATGCCTATGGGAGGGACGGCAAAAGATGTTGTAACCGGAACAGCAGGTTCTTTTATGGGAATATTCTTTTGATAAAAAAATGTGAAATGATAAAGTCTGTTTCACATCATTGAAGTATATTTCTTTTATAGTCTCTCTGGCATTTCATCTTTAAATGCGATCTCTTCTGCTTTTTCAAGTATTGCTAATGCACCTTCACTAATCATAGATTGGGCTAATTTCTCTCCAAGCGTATCACATTCATCGAGTGATGTAGTTAATTCTTTATGCATAATATTTGTACCGTCTGGATAGCCAAGCATTGCTTTTATCGTGATATTCTCGCCTTCTATTATGGCATTCACTGCCACTGGAGCAGAACATCCTGCACCTATTTTAGAGACAAAATCACGTTCCAATTTTGTACAGATAAAAGAGTTTTTATCATTTAAAGTCATCGCTATTTCACGTATTCTGTCATTACTACTTACGATCTCTATTCCAAGAGCTGCTTGTCCCATAGGCGGGATGAAGAAGTCTAATTTTTCAACAAAAGGGATATCTTTAAGAAGATCAAGTCTATAAAGCCCAATATATGCAAGGATGATCGCATCATATTGTCCTTCTTTTAGCTTTCTCAGTCTTGTATTAACATTACCCCTAAGTTCTTTCACCTTGAGGTCTGGACGGCGTTCTAGCAGTTGCATACGACGTCTAAGACTTGTTGTGCCTACCGTGGCACCTTGAGGAAGATCCTCTAGACTTTTATAAGTATGAGAGAGAAGTACATCACTCTGATCTTGACGGGTAGTAATGGCACAAAGTTCCAAGCCTTCAGGAATGTATGTTGGTACATCTTTTAAAGAGTGTACTGCTAAATGCGCATTCCCTTCAAGCATTTCATCTTCCAGCTCTTTGGTAAAATGTCCTTTACCGCCAATAAGTGCCAATGGCTTATCGAGTATCTTGTCACCTTTAGAAGTGATTTCATTCAGTTCAACACTGATCTCTGGAAAAGATGTTTCAATTCTCTCTTTAATATGATATGCTTGCCAAAGTGCAAGATTACTTGCCCTTGTTGCAATAATTAGTTTTTCCACATTCCTACCTTTTACTTGATAAGCTTTTTATATCCGTCACGCATTTTATCCCACTGACCATCTATATAGATGGTAGGTGTCCCTGAAACCATCATTTTACCTGCAGCATCTGTATCTGCTTTTAATGCCGCTTTAACTGATTTTTCATTGACCTGTGCTTCGGTAACACTATAGCCAGTATGTTTTTTAACTGCCGCAAGTATTTTTTTCATATCTTTTTCTTTAGGTGCAATTTTAAGTGAATATATTTTTTCAACCACATCCATCTTACCTTCATGCTGTGCCACATGCATCACACGTGTTAAGACATCTGAAACAGGATGTATACGAAGGAGTGGTAAATGATAATAATAGACCGCAATTTTTGCAGGGTTTTCTCTGGCTGTTTTAAAAATAGCCGGCACAACTTCTTGACAAAATGGACACTGAGGATCAGAGAATATCAATACTTTGTGTTCTGCATCTTTGTTACCAAAAAGCAAGTGAGCATCATCATAGTACGATGCAGGAACTGATGGTTTAATATTATCACGATAGTCATTACCTGTCTTCAGGTCAACAAGATGTCCCGTGATCAAGCCATCTTTGATGAACATCGTCTCAGGGGCATGAATATCTTTTTTCTGATACTCCAAATCCATGGTCGTTAACAAAATAGTCCATCCAGGCAACTTTTCATGTGTTTTGGATTCAATGACCGTCACACCTTTAACTTTTACCTGTGGATTTTTCACCACTGCTTTTTTAATATATTTTAGTAATTCTTTGTTATCTGGTTGTGCATTAGCGCTAAGAGCTACGGTCGCTGCGACTGTGCTCATCAATAATTTCGACATCAATGACATTATCATCTCCTTGTTTTGTAAAATGTGTTGTTTGTTCGGGTGTTATTTTAACGATAAATTGTAAATACAATGTATAAATAAGTGCAACAAGCCCTAAAAAGTCTGAAAAGACACCTGGTATCATAAGAAAGATCGCAGCAATAAAATACGCCATACTTACATTTTGAAATCTTTTTATATCAAGTTTACCCTGTCTCATGGACTGCATATTCCCCAGCATGGTCTGTGAAGACTTTTTAAAAAGCATCATACCCAGCATAAAAGAAAGTATGATCCATATGACTGACCATAAAAAACCGATCTCCTCTCCCGTCTTCAAAGAGAGATAAAGTTCTATGAGGAAAAAAGGTACAAGTAAAAAGATCATCTTAGAATCTTTCCGATAATAAAGTTTCTATAGCTTCAGCAGACACTTCTTCTTTTACCATACCGTCTCTGCTAATGAACTCAACTACCCCATCAGCCAACTTTTTTCCTATGACTACGGCATGGGGTACTCCGATGAGTTCATAATCTTTCATCTTCGCACCAAATCTGTCTTTTCTTTCATCAAGTAACACATCTACACCTTGTGCTAACATAATTTCATAAAGTTTTTCACCCAGTGAAACCTGTGCTTCATCTTTAATGTTTGAGATAATAATTTGCAGATCAAAAGGTGCAGACTCTTTTGTCCAGATACACCCTTTATCATCATGATTTTGTTCTATGATTCCTGCAAGTAAGCGGCTCACACCGATCCCATACGTTCCCATGACCATCGGTTGTGCTTTTCCGTTTTCATCTAAGAAGTTTGCTGCCAATGGCACAGAGTATTGGGTACCAAGCTGGAAAATATGCCCTGCTTCTATCCCTTTTGTATAACGAAGGTTGCCGCCACAACTTGCACAAGAGTCCCCTTCACATACGGAAGAGATATCTGCATATGTCACATCATTAGCTGCATAGTTATTGGGATCAACTGCTTCACCTAAAGACTCTTCTATGACTACCCTATCAAGCAATTCTGTACCATCACACTCTACAAGTTCATTGGCACCTATGGCATTACATGCTTTTACATCTTGAAGTTCAATATCTACTGGTAGTACAAATCCTGCATAAACACTCTTCCCTTCATCATAAAGGGCTTTCATGACCACTGTTTTTACTTCTGTGTCTGTATTATAAACTTTTGCTTGTGCGATGGCTGCTTCGATATTTGCACCATACTCACAACTCTCACAGACAACTATCGTATCTTCTCCTGAATCTGCAAGTACCATAAACTCTTTAGATCCAGATCCCCCAATAGCTCCAGAGTCTGCATCTACAACTCTAAACTCAAGTCCAAGACGCGTAAAGATCTTTTTATAGGTCTCTTCCATCTCTAAAAATTCTCTTTGCATGTCTTCTGTAGAGGCATGAAAACTGTAAGCATCTTTCATTAAAAACTCTCGTCCTCGCATAAGTCCAAATCTTGGACGTATCTCATCACGGAACTTGAGATTTATCTGATACACATTTAAAGGCAGTTGTTTATAACTTTTAATGGTTTGACGTACCAGATTCACCATCATCTCTTCATGTGTCGGTCCCAAAATAAAGTCATTGTTCTTACGGTCTTTAAAACGCAACAACTCTTTACCGTACTTCTCTAAACGACCACTCTCTTCCCAAAGTGCTGCTGGTGTTACAAAAGAAAGGCTCACTTCCTGACATCCTGCTTTATCTAACTCTTCTTTCACTACTGCACGTACTTTATCAAGTATCTTTTTACCTAAAGGCAGAAAGTTATAGAGTCCAGATCCGCCCACTGACTGTATAAATCCACCTCTGATCAGGTAAATATGGCTTGCCAGTGTTGCATCATTTGGTGTCTCTTTTGTTGTAGGGATTAATAATCTTGAAAATCTCACGCGTTGTATCCTTTTGTATGGTGGTCATTTTTGTACTGTTTCAAATCGATATTTTCAGTATCTATATTAAACATTTTTTTCACGGCTTCTATACAGTTTGCATTTTTCTTTTGTGTGGAAGAGTGTCTTAGGTTTTGTGTAGGGTCATGTAAAAAACG
>QMKT01000127.1 GCA_003646505.1 Campylobacterota bacterium | reverse complement strand
TAAAACAATAACTATTTTTCCCATTTTACATTCACCTCTGTTCCCTCACCTTCTTTTGAATTGATCTCTAAAATAAAGCCGTAGGAGCTGACAACCTGGTTGACAATGTCAAGCCCTATGCCAAAGCCGCCTTCACTCTTATTTGCCCGTTTAAAGCGCTGGAATATGGTACTTAGATCTTTTGATCCAATACCGATACCCGTATCTTTAACTGAAAAGATATCTTCTGTAAGCCTAACATCCAAAATACCTTTTGATCTATTGTATTTGATGGCATTGGAAATAAGATTGTCAACCAGTCGTATGGCATCATTTTTGTCCATCTGCAACATAACATTTGGATCTGTATTTACAGTGACTTTCAAACCTTTTGCTTCAGCCATGGCAGAGAAGTAAACCATACGCTCTTCTACCAGTGTACTCATATTCAAGTTTACTATATTACGATGATACTTATGATTTAAATTGAGGTAGGTCAGATCATCATAAATACGGCTCAATGTCTTTGATGCGATCTCTATACGTTTGAGTTCTGTACTGTTCTCATCATGTTTACCAAAAGTCTCTATCATTTCTATATTAGTTAATATGGTACTAATGGGGGTATTTAGTTCATGTGTTGTATCTTGAATAAAATGGTTCATCTTTTCCATTGCATCACGCATGGGAGCAATAAAAAGTTTTCCTAAAAAGTACCCAAGTATCGTAAAAAAAACACCTGCAGCCAACATAAATAAAATAATATTTTTTTGTAATTTCTTAATAGGTTCATAATTTATATCTTTAGCAACCAGAAGGTAGGCGGCACCCAAATAGTATGGCACAACTTTCACAGTATGATAGAGTCTATTCTCATATTTATTAATATCCAATGTCTGCTCTGCCTTAAGTGTACCAAAAATATATGTTTTATCCAGATCATAAATTGCTGATTGGATATGTGCATGGCTTGGGTATACCAGCTTTGCAGCATTAGACTGATGCAGTGTCCTTAACTGTAATTTAATATGCTCTGCTTCATACTTGATAGACTCTCTTTGCTGGTCAAGAAGATGATGTTTACTTGAAATATAGAATAACCACGAAGCGATGGAAAAAAGTATGAATGTAGATCCAAGATAGAGGATCAAAAAGCGAATCAGACTTCTTTTCTCACTACGTAACAAAACGATATCCTATGTTTTTAACGGTCTCTATTTTCTCTTTTCCTATAGCGGAACGAAGTGTTTTTATGTAGGTACGAAGCGAACCTGAACTCGGCTCTTCATCATATTCCCACAATGTTTCATTGATCTTTTCATAATTCAAGAGTTCATCAGGATGTTGTAAAAAAAGAGCAAGAAGTTTTAACTCTTTTGTTTTTAAAGGAATTCTATTATTGTGCTGTGTAAGTATCATCTCTTTTGTATCAAAAAGAAGACCTTCTCCCAGGTCTATCTTTTCATCATATGTGCCAAAACTTCGTTTAAGCAGAGATTCTACACGTACAAGTAACTCTTTTAAAGCAAAAGGCTTACGGATATAATCATCACAACCCGAAGAAAACCCCTCTTCCACATCTTCAACACTATTGAGTGAAGTAATGAAAATAGCAGGTATGTCCTTGCCTTCACTACGCACTTTCTTTAAAAATTCAAATCCATTAAGATGCGGCACTTTCACATCCAGAAGCATCAGGTCAATATGCTTCTCATACACGATAGTCTGAGCTTCTAATCCATCATAAGCACAATAGACTTCATACCCCTTGAACTCAAGAAACTGCTTTACAGTATCACTTAGCTGTATGTCATCTTCAAGCAGTAAAAGAGTTTGTGTCATTGTTTAGTTACCTTGTCCTCTGCCTTGACCTTTTCCCTGTCTGTTTCCATGCCCCATACCTCTAAAGCCTTCCGGTGGAAAGTTATCGAACATCCAAGAGGTAATTGTTTTGAGTTCTGCCTCTGTGGCGTTGCCTTTTTGTGATGGCATCAAACCAAATCGTTCTATTTTTTTCGGCATACAGATCGCTTTCTCCTTTGTAGGTTCCAGTATATAGTCTACCATAAACTTCACAGCCACCTCTTTATCGGGATACGTCATCTTTATATGTCTCATCACACCCATAAGTGCAGGAGCAACAACATTTGACATGTCGGCAGGTCGTGTTTTACTGTGGCAGGCTGCACATTTGGCATCAAAAAGAACCTCTGCCGGATCTGCTGCATTCACAAAAGAAGTCAAAGCAATCATGGTTCCAACTGTTACTAGTCTGTTTTTTAGTTTCATTTTTAATCCTTTACGTTAGATACTTTCATGATAGTAAATTAAGATGAATTATTTGTGAACCTGAAACAAAGTAATTCTAAGCCTCTCTTGCACTTGTTATGATCTGCTCAACAATAGACGGATCTTCCAGTGTCGAGATATCTTGAGTGATCTCTTCACCTTTGGCAATAGAACGCAAAATTCTTCTCATGATCTTACCTGAACGTGTCTTCGGCAATCCGGGTACTTCAATGATATGATCTGCCTTGGCAATATTACCTATTTCGTTAGCTAATAATTCATTGATATGATTTTTGATATCTTTGTTTATATGTCCCTCTTTTAGTACGATATAAATGAAGATAGATTCACCTTTAATGTCATGAGGACGTGATACTACAGCTACTTCTGCCACATGATCATCTTTTTTAACGGCTGCTTCGATCTCTGCTGTTCCCATACGGTGACCAGAAACATTGATCACATCATCCACACGACCAACAATAGTGATATAACCATCTTCATCAACCCTCGCACCATCACCTGAAAAATATATTGGCGTACCATTTTTGGATACATCACCAAAATATGCTGAGACATAACGATCAGGATCTCCCCATATGTTTCTTATCATTGCTGGCCATGGTTTTGTGATACAAAGCAACCCACCATCATTTTTAGTTTCACCTTGATAATCCAGAACTTCTGCCATAATACCAGGAAGTGCAAATGTAGCACATCCCGGCTTGATAGGTGTAGCACCTGGGAGTGGTGAGATCATATGTCCACCTGTCTCTGTTTGCCACCACGTATCAACGATGGCACAGTTTGAGTTACCTACTGTTTCATAGTACCATTTCCATGCAGGAGGATCGATAGGCTCACCAACCGTTCCAAGTACTTTAAGTGATGAAAGGTCATATTTCTTAGGTTCATCTTCACCCATTTTATGAAGAACACGGATCGCTGTAGGTGCAGTGTAAAATTGTGTGATCTTATGGTCTTGTACCATTTTCCATGCACGTCCTGCATCTGGGTATGTAGGAACACCTTCGAACATCACTGTTGTTGTACCTGCAGCAAGCGGTCCGTAAATGATGTAGGTATGCCCTGTGATCCAACCGATATCAGCGGTACACCAGAAGATATCATCACCTTTAACATCAAATACCCATTCCATGGTCATTTGCGCCCATAAGATATATCCTGCAGTGGAGTGTTGTACTCCTTTCGGTTTCCCTGTACTGCCAGAGGTATAGAGTAAGAAAAGTGGATCTTCTGAATCCATAGCTTCAAATGGACACTCTGCATGTTGGGAAGTGATGAGTTCGTTGTAGTTATGGTCTCTACCCTCTACCCAATTTATCTCTTCATTGTTTCTTTTTACTACAAGTACAGCTTCGATACTTTCTCCACCCTCTTCAAGTGCAGAATCGACCACTTGCTTAAGCATATATGGTTTACCTTTTCTGTACGCACCATCTGCAGTGATAACGATCTTTGCTTCTGCATCTTCTATACGGTCTTTCAATGCTTCAGCAGAGAACCCACCAAAGACAATAGAGTGGATGGCACCAATACGTGCACAAGCAAGCATAGCATATGCCGCCTCAGGGATCATCGGCATATACAGAACGACTCTGTCACCTTTTTTAACATTAAATTCATGTCTAAGTAAGTTTGCCATCTTATTAACACGGAGTGAAAGTAGTGCATAAGTAATCTCTTCCACATCTCCTCTGTCACCTTCAAACAAGATAGCTGTTTTGTGTGCTTTATCTGCAAGATGTCTATCTATACACTGATTAGAAACATTGAGTCTACCCTCTGTGAACCATTTGTAAAACGGTGCATCACTTTCATCTAGTACTTTATCGTAACCTGATAACCAGTCTATTTTTTCATCTGCATACTTTTTCCAAAAACCTTCATAGTCTTCTATAGCTTTGTTCTGTAATTTCCAGTATGCATCCATACTGTTTATTGCTGCATGTTTAGCGAACGCTGGGTTTGGTTGATATATCTTTTTATCTGTACTCATTTGATACTCCAATATTAATCTTATTTATATTGTAACATACATCGTTAAGATGAGTTCTTGAAAAATTGATTTATTTATAAGTTTAGTGAATGTATCAGAGTAAAGTTTTTTGAGAAATGAAATTAAAGTAGATGAATAAGGGAATAAATCTTCCCTTATTATATTTTTATTTTATAGGTGAACCGAAGAATAAAGAACTCTTAGCACTCTTTACAGTTAACCATTGCTTCAATTTTAGCAACGACAGATGGATCTTCAAGTGTTGAGATATCCTGAGTGATTTCTTCATCTTTTGCTATAGCACGCAGGATACGACGCATAATTTTTCCTGAACGAGTTTTAGGAAGTCCTGGTGCAAAAACCATATCGTCACACAGGGCAATGTTACCGATCTCTTTTTTGATGATACTATTAATTGCTTTTACTTCTTCAACTTCATCAGCAACACCTTCGTCAGACTTTAACACGATGTAAGCGAAGATACCCTCACCTTTAAGCTCATGCGGTTTACCAACAACAGCAACTTCTGCTACGTTATCATGTTTTTTGATCGCTGCTTCAACTTCAGCTGTACCCATTCTATGACCTGATACATTGATAACATCATCCGTACGACCGGTAATGGTAATATACTCATCCTCATCATATTTTGCACCATCACCTGTAAAGTAGACAGGCTTACCATCTTTCACAACATCACCAAAATATGACTTCTTGTAACGCTCTTCGTCACCCCATACCCCACGGATCTGCGCAGGCCAAGGTTTAGTGATACACATATAACCTGTTTCTCCAACTTCAGTTTTTTCACCCGTAGCAGGGTCTAAGATCTCTGCCATGATGCCTGGAAGTGGAAGCGTTGCACAACCCGGTTTGATAGGTGTTGCACCTGGAAGTGGAGAAACAACATGACCGCCTGTCTCCGTCTGCCAGTATGTATCAACGATAGCACATTTACTTTGACCTACCTCTTCATAGTACCATTTCCATGCCGGTGGATCGATAGGCTCACCAACCGTTCCAAGAACTTTAAGACTTGATAAGTCATATTTTGCTGGTGCATCTTCACCCATTTTATGTAAAACACGAATAGCTGTTGGTGCAGTATAAAATTGATTGATGCGATGGTTTTCAACCATTGCCCAAGGACGACCGGCATCAGGATAAGTGATCACACCTTCAAACATAACAGTTGTCGCACCCATCGCAAGTGGACCATACACTATATATGTGTGCCCTGTGATCCAACCAACATCGGCTGTACACCAGTAAGTATCGTTCTCTTTAACGTCAAATACCCACTCCATAGTCATCTGTGCCCATAATATATACCCCGCAGAGTTATGTTGAACACCTTTAGGTTTACCCGTTGAACCTGAAGTATAAAGTAAGAAAAGGGGATCTTCAGAATCCATCACTTCT
>QMKT01000126.1 GCA_003646505.1 Campylobacterota bacterium | reverse complement strand
ATTGTTCAAGCGCCCTGATGCAGTCGCTGTTGTGTGGAAACAAAGCTTCACTAAAGCGCAAGGAGAATTTGTTGCAGAGCTTCTCCTAATTAAAAAAGGTGAAAAATATCTTGTCGATCACACCATGGTTTTCTAGCACAAATCGCGCTAACAAGGCACTGCAGCTGACCAGTCAATACGCCGTTTCGCTGCGCTTCACTCTGTATTGCAGGTCAGCTGAGTTTAATCTTTATGTAAAACTTGAGTAGTTGACAAAATGAATAAAATTGAATATAATAGTATAAATAAGTATTCAAAGGATTCAATTATGAAAACAGTTACAATGAGAGTAGATGACTCTATCTATAATATGATAAAACTTGCAGCAGATGGACAAAAAAGAAACCTTTCAAACTTCATAGAATTTGCAACAATGCAATACTTAACTTCATCACAATTTGTAGAAAAAGATGAAATGTCTGAAATTTTAGAGGATAAAGAACTTGTTAAAAATCTAATGAATGGATTAGAGGATTTCAAAAAAGGCGATTATAAAATTGTCTAAGTATCAAATTGCTGAAACTAAAACTTTTGAAAAAGTAAAAAAGAAGATAGATAAAAAGCTATATTCTAAAATTGAAAATTTTGTTTATCCTCAACTTAGAGAAAACCCTTTTTACGGAACAAATATTAAAAAACTAAAAGATAATCTTGAGGGCTACTATAGATATAGAATTGGAAACTATAGACTCTTTTATCTTATCAAAGACGACAAGCTTATCGTAGCAATTGTTGATTTTAAACATAGGCAACAGGCATACGATTAACACATAACAAGTACGCGCTACTAAATTTCAATCATTCAAACATATTTTTACTTATCTTTGATATACTCACTATAATAAATTTGGTCTACATAGTAGACCCATGAGGATTATAAATGAATTTTGAATTAACAGTACTGCCCGTTGCAGATATTAGTGGTGAGTTGGAAGTTGTTATCGTTGTAGATGGTAACTTAAAACACTGTTTTATACATGATAAAAAGCTTCTTAAAAAAGCTGGTTTTTCTTGTGAGCAGGATGAGACTTGTCTACTTGTAGAGAAGAACAGACTCTATGTGGGTGCTTCTTCACTTAAAGGAGCAGACATCAGACGTGCTGCTGCAAATGTCATGAAAGCACTGCTTGGAACGAAATATAAATCTCTCAAAGTGGCTACATACACAAATAAAGGGTGCACCTATACACTTCGAGCAATGGTTGAAGGTTTTATTTTGGGGGCCTACACATTTGAAACGTATAAAAGCAAAAAAAATGAATGCCCTATCAAGCATATATCTCTATCACTTGAAGAATATAATGGACTTGAAATTGATATAGAAAAAGCTTCTTTAGTCATACACAAAGCACAGATCACAGCTGATGCTACAAATTTTACGCGTGATATTGTCAATACAACACCAGATGACTGTTACCCCGCTGTGATGGCGAGTATTGCAGAAGGCATGGCTGAGAATACTGGACTAAGCTGTAAAATCCTCAAACCAAAAGCACTTAAAAAAGAAAAAATGGAAACACTTTTGGCTGTTGCCCGTGCAAGTCGTCATACACCAAGAGTGATACACCTTACGCATATACCTAAAAAAGCAAAATGTGTTGTGACACTTGTTGGTAAAGGACTCACTTATGATTCGGGTGGATTGAGTTTAAAGCCTGCAGATTATATGGTTACTATGAAGTCCGATAAAAGTGGTGGGTCTGCTGTACTGGGTATTATGAAAGCGGTTGCAGAACTTAATCTTCCTATAGAGGTTCATGGTTTTGTAGGTGCTGTTGAAAATATGATAGGCGGAGATGCTTATAAGCCAGATGATGTACTTGTAGCTAAAAATGGAAAGACTATAGAAATACGCAATACCGATGCAGAAGGTCGTTTGGTACTTGCAGATACACTTTGTTATGCACAGCAAGAAGTAAAATCTGATTACCTCTTCGACTTTGCTACGCTTACTGGTGCTTGTGTTGTAGGTGTGGGTCATTACACTTCAGGTGTTATGGGAAACTCTGAGAAGATAAAATCGCTTGTGGTTAAAGAGGCAAAAAATTCAGGTGAACTTGCAACAGCTCTAGACTTCAACCCTTACCTTAAAAAAACCATAAAGTCTGAGATAGCAGACGTGTGCAACATTTCAAATACACGTTATGGCGGGGCGATCACAGCAGGACAGTTCCTTTCAGAGTTTATAGACAAGGAACATACAGATAAGTGGGCACACATAGACATCGCAGGACCAGCATTTGTAGAACATGCATGGGGGGAAAATCCTCATGGTGCTTCAGGTGCGGGAGTTAGAATGATGGTGAAGCTTATCGAAAAGCTAGCTAAGGATGAGAGCCTTCACTAATCTTTCTCTACCCCAAATCTACAGGCTAGTGCTTCTTCAGCCAGCCTGTCAGCTACAATATCTTTTCCGTTAAGTACATGATTTACACCCAAACTTTCTATAATATCTTTTTCCGCAGAGTTGACAACTTTTACAATACTATGAACCTTTGGACCAAAGGTCACTATATTTTCACAGATCAGTTGCATCCGTACAGGATTTTCTACTGTCACTATAATGGCGATAGAATCATTGATATTAAAATGTTCAAGTACCATTTTTTGTGCAGCATTAGCAAGGAAGATCGCCTCTTCTCCTTC
The DNA here is from genome assembly GCA_003646505.1 of Campylobacterota bacterium. GTDB lineage: Bacteria > Campylobacterota > Campylobacteria > Campylobacterales > Sulfurovaceae > Sulfurovum. Next base: position 3,071 of record QMKT01000126.1, on the reverse strand, counting down.
TGCAATGGCTTTATCCACCAACTTTATATTATTATCAAGTATGATATACAGTAATTGTTTTTCTCTAAACTTTTTTGCTAACATTTGACCTACAGGACCATAGCCACAAATAATTACATGATCATGGTAAGTTGTCCCTATCAATGCACGTTCTCTTAAAAGCTCAGGTTCTTTACTAAATTTATTTGCGATCCTGTTAAGACTTTTAAGTACAAAAGGAGTTAATATCATGGAAAGTACTATGGTAATGATCATAATTTGATTCAAGGTGCTGTCTATGAGCTCATGCGCATTTGCCAATGCAAAGATGGCTAGGGAGAATTCCCCAACCTGAAAAAGTGCAAAAGCTGTTTTTATAGCTGTTCGTTTAGGTATAAAAAAGCGTAACATTATAAATATTAAAAGACCTTTTAAGAGTAATATACCCACAAACAGTGCTGCGATAATATGACCATAATTCACGATTGAATGCCAATCTATTTGCATACCGATGGTTACAAAAAATACACCTAATAATATATCTCTAAAGGGGATAAGATCTGCTTCTATACGGTAGCGGTATTTTGTCTCAGCTAAAGTCATACCTGCTAAAAATGCACCTAATGAGTACGTAAAACCAAAATAATCAGCCAAAACAGAAGCACTAACAACAACAAGTAAAACTGTTACTAGAAATATCTCACTTGAATCTGAAGAGGTGATCCAATTAAAAAAGTGTTCAACAGTATATTTTCCGCCTATGAAAATGATGAAGAAGACAACCATAGCAGAAATAGCCGTTTCTAAAAGTAGTATGCTCACTGACTCTGTTTCTGAAGTAAAAAATGAGATCATTAAAAGTATAGGTATCACTGCGAGATCTTGAAAAAGTAGAATCCCCAGTGTCACACGCCCATAAGCAGAATGCAGTTGATTATTTTCATTCAAAAACTTCAATACAATGGCGGTTGAAGAAAGTGCAAGTGCAAAGCCTACCACTATAGCGGGTTTTTGTTCTAATCCTAAAAAGAATGATGCCAAGGCAGTAAAAAATAGTCCAGAAAGGATAACCTGTAATCCTCCATAAACAAAAACTTCTTTTTTCATGTTTTTTAAATGTTTTACAGAGAATTCCAAGCCTATAGTAAACATAAGAAAAACGATACCAAACTCTGCCAGGTGGGACAACATCTCTTTGGAATCTTCTTGAAAATGAAAAATAGAAGAGATAGCTAACCCTGCTATGATATAGCCAATAACTGTAGGGATATCAAGTTTTTTTAAAAAAACATTAAGTACAGTAGAGATAGCAATAGTGATGATAAATATAATAAGTGCATGTTCCACAAATCTGTCCTGAAAACTTTTTTCTATTATACATAAATATAGCCTCTTAATCCCCTATTCACCAACATTTAGATAAAATCACGACAATATATACTGAAGGAATTACCATGGGATTAGGCATCGGACTTGTTGGACTACCAAATGTAGGAAAATCTACAACTTTTAACGCACTGACCAAAGCACAAAATGCAGAATCTGCGAACTACCCGTTTTGTACCATAGAACCAAATAAGGCAGTAGTGCCCGTTCCAGACAAAAGATTAGATGAGCTTGCTCGGATAGTGACCCCTGAAAAAGTACAGTATTCTACACTTGATTTTGTAGATATTGCCGGTCTTGTTGCAGGAGCCAGCAAAGGTGAAGGTCTGGGAAATAAATTTCTTGGAAATATCCGTGAGACTGAAGTAATTTTGCATATTGTACGATGTTTTGCAGATGATAACATTGTTCATACTGAAGGTTCTATAGACCCTATCCGTGATGTTGAGATCATTGAGCAGGAATTACTTTTTGCTGATATTGATGCACTACTTAAACGTATTGAAATGCTTAAGAAGAAAGCAAAAGGGAATGACAAGGATGCCAAAGAACAACTTGTTGTTGCAGAAGCTTTACTTTTACATATAGAAGATGGTTCTCCTGTTTCTACTTTTGAAGATGTAGAGAGTGATGGCTTTATAGCAATGAACAAAGATCTACGTCTTCTTACTTCTAAACCTATCATCTATGGTGCAAATGTAGATGAAGATGGACTTGGCGAAGACAATGAGTATGTAGAAAAGCTCAAAGCGTACGCAGAAGAAAGAGACTCAGAGGTCATCAAACTTTGTGCCAAGGTTGAAGAAGATATGGTAGATTTTGATGATGAAGAACGTGAAGAGATGCTTACCGATCTTGGTGTAACAGAATCAGGACTGGAGCAGATCATTCATAAAGGCTTTGATAAACTGGGTCTTCAATCATACTTTACTGCAGGGGTAAAAGAAGTACGTGCCTGGACCATACGTAAAAACACAACCGCACCTAAAGCAGCAGCTGTTATCCATAATGACTTTGAAAAAGGCTTTATCCGTGCAGAAGTCATCTCTTATGACGACTTTGTAGAGTTTGATGGAGAATCTGGTGCAAAAGAAGCAGGTAAAAATAGACTTGAAGGTAAAGAGTACATCGTTCAGGATGGTGATGTAATGCACTTCCGTTTTAACGTATAAATAAGCATAGCAGGAGGAAAGTATGATGAAGAAAGTTTTTTTAATTGGTTTTATTTCTTTGGCATTCATTGGATGTGATAGTAAAAAAGGCACTTTTATTAACATTATTGAAAGTCAAAATGACCATGCAAGTACAGTAAAAAAACTTGAGAGCCTCATTAATACACAAGGTTTAACACATTTCTCTACTATAGACCACAAGGCAAATGCGAATGCTGTCCAACTGAACTTAAAACCGGAAACTGTTGTGGTTTTTGGTAATCCTAAAATGGGTACAGTACTTATGAACTGTAACCCTACTATGGGCTTAGACTTGCCACTTCGTATGCTTGTTACAACAGATTATGAAGGTACAACCCGTATTTCATACACTAACCCGGAATATTGGTCACTCAAACACAATATAAAAGACAAAAACTGCTTAAGAATACTTAACAAAGCAAAAATTGCACTTTCAAACCTTGCAGAAGAAACAGGAAAAAAATAAATGCTCATCTCTACAAATGAAATACTATACCGTATACAAAAAGCACT
>QMKT01000125.1 GCA_003646505.1 Campylobacterota bacterium | reverse complement strand
TTTTGTACTATACTAGATAAAGCCAAACTGTCTGTGAAGACAGCCGGGTTACCCACACGGACACTTTATATCATATATGGAGTAGACTAACGTGAATCCCTGATGATTGCATCCCAAACATATGGATATAGAAGAATGATTAGATCAATAAAAACCACCCCTAAAAATGCACCGGTAACACCAGTAAATGAATCTAAAAAATTTACACAGCAAGACGTTGACCTTGCGAAAACACCCCTCTTTTTCCCTGAAGGTTTTGAAAAGATATTTATATCTATCTATTTTATTATACTTCCCTACATTGCAGGACTTTTCTTTCTTTTCTTTTATGTTGCGGAAGGTAGCATAGAGTTATTTGTATCACTTAGTGAAGAATCTTCTTTCCTTTTAACATGGACCATAGGATATGAGATCATCGCATCTATAATCATCCTTTCTATTGTAAAAATGGCCCTAGGTTTTGCACATGCAAGTAGCAAACCAAGTGCCAAAAAACAATTTCGAAGACCTTAAGTATTTAACTTAATTCCTTAGCCAAATACTCCCCGGTGTAAGAGCCCGTATCTTTATATTCACTTGCTAATTTTTCAGGACTTCCTGTAGCAATGATCAATCCACCTTTATTTCCACCTTCAGGCCCCATATCTATAATATAATCTGCATTTTTGACCATATCTAGATTGTGCTCTATCACCACCACTGAATTACCCAGTTCCACTAAGTGATGTAAAACACCCGTAAGTCTGTCAACATCCGCGAAATGAAGTCCTGTGGTTGGTTCATCTAAAATATAAAGTGTATTACCCGTATCTTTTCGGCTCAGTTCTTTACTCAACTTAATACGCTGTGCTTCTCCACCTGAAAGTGTCGTCGCATTTTGTCCTAAAGTAATGTAGTCCAGCCCCACATCCGTTAATGTTTTGAGTTTTACTGCGATCATAGGGATAGCTTTGAAAAACTCCAGTGCTTCTCCCACACTCATTCCCAGTACATCTGCTATGGACTTGCCTTTGTAACGTACTTCAAGTGTTTGTGCATTATACCGTGTACCTTCACAGGTATCACAAGATACAAGTACATCAGGTAAAAAGTGCATCTCTATTTTTATCTGTCCGTCACCCTGACATTTCTCACAACGTCCGCCTTTAACATTAAATGAAAAACGTCCTATCTTATAACCTCTTAGTTCCGCTTCTTTTGTTTGGGCAAAAAGTTTACGTATCTCATCCATGATCCCCGTATAGGTAGCAGGGTTGGAACGCGGTGTTCTTCCTATAGGACTTTGATCCAAGTAAATCACTTTATCCAGTTTTTCAAGTCCTGTGATCTCCACACCATCCACTTTATTGACCTTTTTGGCACGGTTTAGCAGTTCTCTTGCTACGGGTAAAAGTGTTTGAAGGATCAACGATGATTTACCCGATCCACTCACCCCTGTAATACACACAAAGTTCTTTAACGGTATCTTTGCATCCAATTCTTCAATGTTGTTCAACGTCACATTTTTGATCTCTATCCACTCTTCTTGCAGGTTGTCATGAGAATAAGTAATATCTTTTCTGCCATACATATAATCAGCAGTTAAAGTCTTTGCTTTAGCGAGTTTTTTCGCATCCCCGGAAAAGACCACTTCCCCACCAAACTCCCCTGCTCCAGGACCAATGTCTATAATGTAGTCTGCAGCAAGAATAGTCTCTTTGTCATGTTCCACAACAATGACCGAATTGCCTTTATCGCGTAATGAGTTAAGGGTGCGTATGAGTTTCATCGTGTCTCTTTCATGCAAACCTATACTGGGTTCATCCAATACATACATCACACCTGTAAGCCCAGAACCAATCTGAGATGCAATACGTATACGCTGTGCTTCACCACCTGAAATACTTCTGGCATCACGATTTAAGGTGATATAGCCTAATCCAACATCATAAAGGAAATAGAGTCTTTCATACAGCTCTTTAAGTATGGATTCCGCTATCATTTTCTGCTGTTCAGTGAGGTGAGAAAAAGAGTTTTTATCTGCAAAATACGCATACGATTTCTCTATAGGCATAGAGATAATATCTGCGATATTCTTACCTTCTATCTTTACCGACAAAGAGCGGGGTCGCAGACGATGTCCATCACACTTGTCACACACTTTTTCTGTCATATATTCTGAGAGGTCTTTTTCATCTTTGAACATATCGTGTGCAAATTTGATGACACCAGGCCATTCACGTTTAAGCTTATGACGTTTCCAAGTAAAGTCTACAGAACCACCGTTACCATAGAGTATCGCTTTTTGCTGGTGTGTTTCAAGTTCTCCATAAGGCGTTTTAATGTTAATATCATTTTGTTCACAAAATGCATTCAAAAACTTCGTATAATAACTCTTGTTAAAACCATACATGATCTTTACAGCACCCTTATCAATGCAAAGTGCAGAGTCGATCACCTTTTTAAGATCAATGGCATACCGTATTCCCAGTCCGTCACAGGTGGGACAGGCACCTTTAGGCGAATTAAAAGAAAAGCTGACAGGCTCTAAAGGCTCAAAACTCAACTTACAGTCAAAACAGGCCAAATGCTCAGAGTAGTGCATATGTTGTCTTTCAAAGTCGATATCTTTAAAGTTGAGTACTTCGATCTCCAGTTCACCATAACTCTCTTTAAGTGCTTTTTCAACATCCTGTCCTATACGATCACGGCTTTCTTCTTTAACCACGACTCTGTCAACAACTACTTTAATCGTATGTTTCTTTGTTTTAGAAAGTTCTATCTCATCATCAAGACGTACCATCACACCATCGATCATTGCTCTAATATACCCTTTGTGACGAAGAGACTCCAACATATCTGCAAAAGTACCTTTTTTCTCTTTGACCAATGGTGCCATAATGATAAGTTTTGCTCCATCAGGCAGCTTTAACACTTCTTCGATGATATCAGAAGCCGACATTGACGAGATAGGTTTACCACACTCATGACAGTGCTGTTCACCCACACGAGAAAAAAGCAGTCTAAGATAATCATAGATTTCAGTGATCGTCCCCACTGTTGAACGTGGGTTTTTGGACGTGGTTTTCTGATCTATTGCAATGGCAGGTGTCAATCCTTCTATCTTATCAACTTCTGGTTTTCCAACACGTCCTAAAAACTGTCTGGCATAAGAAGAGAGTGACTCGATGTAACGTCTTTGACCCTCCGCATACAGTGTAGAGAAAGCCAACGTTGATTTACCCGATCCTGATATACCGGTCACAACTACCAACTTATTTTTCGGGATGCTGATATCTATATTTTTTAAGTTATTTTCTCTTGCACCATAAACATGTATCATATCTTGCTTTTTTACTGCCATTACTCTCTCATTATGTTAAATATCTGATATTTTACAACAAAGTATCATTGATACCCATAAAGTAGCCAAGTAAAACTATTACATCTTTATTTTTTGGCTTGGTACAGTCAATACAAATTTATAGTCTGAACCTTTATCTTCTGACTCTATCTTTCCTTTAAGTCTTTCTATTAGTTTTTGACTTAAAAGCAATCCCAATCTGTCTTTTTCATTTCCACCTAACTTGTTTTGTTTAAACATCGATTTAAATAAACTGTTATTTTGATGTATTGTCCCATTTATTTCTATGATAAAAAGTTTGTTTTTGTATAAAAAATTGATATTTAAATCTTTAGTATTATCTACAAATTTAGACATATCAAGTAAAAGATGAAAGATAATACTCTGTATCTTAGGAGCATCCAAGACCAAAGAGGAAGGAACATCTTTTGAAATTATTATATTTACTGCAGCTTTAGAAAAAATATTTTTTCCATATTCCTGGATATTCTTTGAAAGATCAGAGATTATCTGCTTTTCATGATTGATTTTAATAGCTCCTTGAAAATAATATGTCTCTATAATATCAGGAAGAACTCTAGATTTCCGTATAATATCTTCTATATCTGACATACAGTTTTTAGAATGGAATGCATATATCATTAATTCAAATAACAAGTGTGAATATTCATTTTCTGAAAAAATAGGCGCGATTTTATCTAATATATCCTCAATATTATCTGCTATATGTGTAGACTTATTATGATGGACAACAGCTCTTTCAGATTTTAACTCTTTAATACTTTTAGATTTTTTATCTTTTTTTAGATCTTCTTTCAAGCCTTTATTTGTATCAGATAAGTTTTTAACTTTATCTGTGAGTTCTTTATTGATTTTTTGATGTTCACTGATAACTTTAGAAAATTCTAAAGCGGAGGACTCTGAATCCTTATAGTTATTTTCTGCTTTTTTCAATTCTTTTTTAAGTTGTAAAAACTGTTCTTCATGACTCTTCTCTTTTTTTATATAAGAAGAGAGTTTTTGTTGCAAAGACCCCTGCTCTTCCACTTTTTTATCAAACTCTTTTTTTAAAGCTTCAAGTTCTAACTCTACTTTATTTGTATTTTCTTTTTTTGGCTTTTCTTTTACTGATAAAGAAGGTTTTACTTCTTTTATTTTTGTAACTGTTTTAGAAGGTTCTTCTCCCATAAGGGCAAGCAATTCATCTTTTTCTATACTTTTTGTTTCTATGATCTTTATTAGCAAAGGGACAAAAGTTTCAAGTTCTTTTTCATCCTGTTTAGAAAAAACTTTCCTTTGTTTCATCCCTTTCCATAATTTAACTACTCCTAAAACCTTATCATTTTTCATGATAGGAAATACCATCAATGCTTTCATTTTAATTGCTAAAGGATTATCTATTTCTACAGAAAAAGATTTATCACTCATAATATGATTTGAAAGTATAGTTGATTTGCTGTCTATAGCTTGTTTTGTCACAGAAGTTGTAAGTGATTTGATCTCATGATTTTTATCTTCCAACATAGTCAATATTTCATCTCTACTATCATACTTCCAAAACTTCACATATTCCACAGAAAAAAGTGATTTAAAATGTTCTTCGATCTCTTCTATATATTTATGATCTTTGGATTTGACGTATGTATTGAGACTATTGGCTATATTTTTAAAACTCATGCTGTTTATCCTTATTTTCCTCTAGCTAATGTAGTACGTATCTGTTTAGGCATATAATATTTAAATTGTTTAGGTTGTATAAAAAAGTCTATCTCTCCACAATTTTCTGTGATATCATCCCAGTTTTCTATATCTAAGTTGATAGCCAAAACGCCTAGAGTAGGTATCTTTGGAAAATTATCTTCTACAAGAAAATTTGCAAACTCTGTGAGTTCCGGATTATGCCCAACTAAAAAAATAGTCTCATAACTATCATCCTGTAAAGTAAGTATATTCATAATTGTGTCTGGACGGGTGTTATAAAGCTCTTCCATATAATGAATCTTACCTTCGTACCCGATTTTCTTTCCAAGTTGGTCTGCCGTAGTTTGTGCACGAAGAGCAAGACTTGAAACTATAAGATCTGGCTTTAACTGTTGAAGAGACATATAAGAACTAATAGTATCCAAATCCTTATGGCCTCTTTTTTTAAGCCCTCTTTCAAAGTCACTTAATGACCCATCGCTCCAGTCTGATGTTGCATGACGTATTAGATATAATGTTTTAATGTTAAACTCCTTAAGATGGTTTAATGAAAATTAAACAAATGGCATATTCTATTGAAATGTCATTTATTTAATCTTGGATAGACAATAAATAAGCTTAGAGCTCATTCATCGCTTTAGACATACTTTGCACACTCTTCTCCATGATCATCTTTCCCAGTGCTACATTACCATCATCTCTAAAAATGGCAAATGTTGTAAGCTTTGAAAAGTTATCTCCATCTGCATCTCCAGAACT
>QMKT01000124.1 GCA_003646505.1 Campylobacterota bacterium | reverse complement strand
TTTGATTTGAAAGAACCAAGCTATGAGGGGGTAAGTTTAAACGGTAGTGGGGTCAGTATACTTAATCTGCTCAATGACGATACAAACTTAAAACTTAAAATTAAGACAGATACCCGTTTCGATAGCAAAATACAGGATTTATTAAAGGCGTACGACATTTTGTTGCCATTGGATGAAAGAAGTGCTAAAGTCAATGTACTATTTATGGCAAATATAGAGTTGAAAAATTCTTATAAAGATTTCTTTGCAGGTGTGAATTTTACGCAAGGTGATATATGGCTGAAGCAATTCAAGCTTCCTGTTGAAAAAGGTAATCTGCAGTATAGAGAAGGAATGATCACTTTAAATAATATTGTTTTAAAAGATGCAGGACTTGAAGGTGCACTCAATGGTAAAATAGATCTGCAAAAACAAAAAGCAGATTTGATCTTTGATGCCAAAACCATTACACTGGGAGAGAAAAAAGAGAAGTTCTTTGTATTGAAAGATGAGACATTACCTTTAACATTGAATTATGCAAAGAAAATAAAGGTAGAGATACCTAAACTTTCATTCACCCTGAATAATGAGGGTAATAAAACGACGATTCGTATCAGTGATCTGAATAAAATAAAGCCTTACCTGCCCAATCCCGGGCCACTTGAAGAGGGAGGAAGCATACGTATCAAAACGAAAGATTTTGAAACATATCACTTTAATGGAAAATTGAAAAGGTCAATCTGTTTTTTATATGAAAAAGAGGATCAATGCAAAACCAGAGTTCCTTTTGAAGGTAAAGCTACAGCTAAAGACGTAAACTTTTATGCCTTTAATAAACGCTTTTATTACAATAAAGTAAAATCCCGGGTTACACTTAAGAATTTAAATATTGATCTTGAAAAATTTTTAGCTGTTGAGAAACAGCAAGTAAAACAAAAAGGTAAAAAAAAGGCAGCAAAGAAAAAAGAGAGTAAAGGATTGACAATTTTGGGTAAAAACAGTCATTTAAGATATGGTGAATACCGCTTAATTTTGGATAGTTATGATGTCGATGTGAAGAGAAATGGCGACATTAAAGCCATTGGGAGTGCCTCTGGAGATATTATAAAATTCTCTAAGAAAAAAAATATTTTAAATATACAGGCTTTGCGTATCAAAGATAACGTATTGCATCCTATGATCAATTTTAAAGGTTTATATAACGGACGCTATACACTAAAGACTTCAGGAAACCCCGGAAAAAGTATGAAAGGGGAGGTGATCGTTGAAGGTGGAGTGATGAGGGACTTTACAGCTTACAATAATACTCTGGCATTCATCAATACTTTACCTGCTTTGGCCGCATTACAAAAACCCGGATTTTCAACCAATGGTTTTACCATAGAAGAAGGGGTTGCAGAATATAGACGGATAGGTAAAGATAAATTTATTTTTGATTCGATCTATATTAAAGGCGCTTCTGCAACGATAGTAGGTAAAGGTGAATTGGATGTAAAGAAAAATACGATTAACATGAATCTTGCAATCCAGGTTGCACGAGAATTAGGAAAAGTGGTAGGAAGTCTTCCTGTGTTGGGTTATATTTTGATGGGAAAAGATAAAAGTGTGACAGTAGGGTTGAAGATCACAGGCAGTTTAGACAAGCCAAAGGTTACCACTACAGGTACACAAGAGATGCTGCTTTTACCCCTAGATATACTCAAAAGAACACTTGAATCTCCTGCGCGTATACTTAATAAATAAAATAGTGTATAATTGTTCTATTAGATAGAGAGTTATTAGAATAACTCTAAAGGCAGAAAAACAATGCATAAAATATTTTTACTTATCATAGGTATCAGTACTTTTCTTTTAGCTGAGTACATGAGCGAATCAGACATTTTAATCCAGCAAAACTTAGATGATATAAAAAATAAATATCATATTCAGGATGAGACTCCTTCTGAAGTTGTAAAAATTGAGAAGGCAATGCCTCAAGTCAAAGAAGAATTGCCTAAACCTGTTGAATCTCTACGCACTGGAGGATCTGCCAAAGTAAATGAGGTAATTCCTTCAGTGAAACAGGCATTACCCCTTCCAAATGAACCTGTGGTCTCTGAAAACGAGGATAAGTTAGAAAGTATTAGAAGAGAACTTGGTATTAAACAACTTACAGGTAAAGAGAAAAAACTCGATGCAATAAGAAGTGAACTGAACATTAATTATGAAACGCCTAAAAAAGAGAGTTATTTAGATAAACATGTAACGGGTATCCAAGAGGCATTACATATGGATGGAGAAATTGAAGGGGAGTATTCTTTTAGCAATACTGTAAATGATCTGAAAAAAACATTGCATCTCGAAGGAGATAGCAGTTTTGGTATGCCAAGTTTTGGCTTACCCAGTTTATTTGGTGAGAAGAAGAAAAAGAAAAAAGACAAGGGTCTTTTTGGGATTGATATACCAGGGATAAGCATACCTGGACTTGGTGGTGTAAAAGATACGGGACAATCGATCTATAAAGGAATGAAATACTCCGGGGAGTCAGCGGAAATGATGTCAGGCATGATGTATAACTCTTCTAAAATGTATAACACGATGTTCGGACTATTTGATGATTCTCCCTTTAATATTTTTGAAGAGGAAGAAGAGGATTCAATGTTTGACTTTATTCAAGGTGGAAATTCTATTATGAGGATGTTTGAGTAGATAATATAGTGTAGGGTGTTATCTGACTCAGCATTTAGTGCTTCGTTTGCACTTCATTTTAATGCTTGTATCCTCACAACACTCTACAGAAATAAACGGATCATTCATTACGTAAAACAGTGAGTGGGTCTGTCTGTGCTGCTTTTTTAGCAGGGTAGAGTGCTGAGAGTAAGATGATGATACTGGTACCCAGTAGTATAAAACCAAAGTCACTCATGCTTAGGTCTACAGGTAATTTAGAGGTACCGTAGACATCTGCAGGCATAGAGATAATATCAAAGGTAGTGAGTATCCAAATACCAAGAGTGCCAAGCAGGGTACCTGCCACAATACCTGCAGACCCTATGATAAGTCCGAGTTTAAAAAAGATAGATCTTATCTCTTTTTTAGTCGCACCTAGTGTACGCATAAGTGCAATTTCAGATCTTCTGCTCATAACAGTCATTAAAAGTGAAGAGATAATGTTCAATGAGGCTACCAGTATGATCAGCAGCAGAACAAGGAAAAGGGCTTTTTTCTCCATCTCCATGGCAGCAAAGAAGTTCCCATTTTGCTGCCACCAGCCTTCTATGACCGTCATTTCAGGTAAGACTTCTCTGATCTTCTCTATCTCATCCATGGGATTTTCTGCATAGATATGTAATCCATCATAGCTTCCATGTTTACGTTTTAAGAGCTTTTCAAATGCTTCAAGTGACGTATACATAATGGCTTTGTCATAGGCTTTAAGACCAGATTTAAAGACACCATCAATGATAAAGCGTTTTTGTAAAGGCATCGTACCAAAACCTATGGCTTGCTGCTCAGAGAAATAGAGTGTCACTTTGTCTTTTTTGAGCACATTCATTTCAAAAGAGAGACCTTCTCCCATGACCACTCTGAATTTACTTTTTTCATCGCCTTTGGCCTTTTTGAAGATCTCATTGATCTCACCTTCTTTATGATAATCAACACCATAAAGCAGTGATCCTTGCACAGCACCGTCATTTTTAGTAATGACCTGTGTCGTGTAGTAAGGACTGAATTGGAGCTTGGGAAACTGTTTGGAGAGTGAAGCGATAAGTGTATCATTGACAGAGTTTTCTTCTATGGGCAGGATCGTAAGCGGATAGTTCATGACAAAAAGTTTTTTACTGAACTCTTTTTGTGTCCCGTTCATGATACCCATGGCGATCATTAAGACCATAACACCGGCAGCTATACCTAAAAAGGCTAACATCCCGGAGATAAAAATAAAAGGGTTTTCTTTGTCGTATTTGAGGTAATGCTTGATAATATGCCTAACAAATTTTTTGTTAGGGGAAGTAAGACTTTTTGTTTTCATAATTGTATCCATAATGTAAAAGCGACTAGTCGCGTGAGCTATCTGCTGAAGATGACTTAGCGTCAGCGTAGCAACAAGGAGCTTTGCTTCTTATGCGTTCTTTGATGACAACAAACCTTTTTTCGGACCACTTTGCCCACAGCAGTTTTTATATTTTTTCCCGGAACCACAAGGACAAGGATCATTTCTTTTTGGTTTTTTCTTTGCAGTGAAAGGTGTGTTCTTTTTTTCTTCAGGTTCATCTGTACTGAGTGTAGCATCTGATACATCAGATTCAAGTTCTTCACGTATATTTTCAACAGCCTCTTCTTCCTCTTCTTGAGATTCAAAGTTAAACTGTACAAGCTGAAGTACTTTCACTGCTTCATATTTAATACGTTGGACAAGATCCATAAAAAGTTTGTACGAGTCTTGTTTATATTCAGTCAATGGATCTTTTTGGTTGTATCCTCTAAGCCCGATACCTGTTTTGAGTACATCCATTTCATACAGGTGATCTCTCCATTGTGGATCAAGTACCTGCAAGTATAAGATACGTTCAATGTCTGTTCTTTGCTCTGCATCGATCTCAGACATTTTTGTTTCATAAAGATTTACCATCATATCACGTATCATGGTAGTCATCTCTTCAACTTCTTTGTCTTTGAAGTGTTCAGCTTGTACTTCTATATGAAGTTCTTCTTTGATATGTGCTGCAAGTTTTTCTACATCAAAGTCTTCTGTTGGCATACCTTCAAAGATCTCTGCTTCTGCCATAAGATGTGCAATGTATTCTTCACGGTTCTCTTTGATCTTCCCAGCGATATCAAATTCCGGGTCAAGTAACTGGTTTCTAAATGCGTAGATCGCTTTACGTTGATGATTTGCTACATCATCATACTCCAAGATGTTCTTTCTTGACTCATAATGCTGGTTCTCCACTTTCTTTTGTGCTTTTTCTACTGAACGTGTGACGATCCTTGAGTCAATGTACTCACCATCTTCTACACCTAGTTTTGTCATGATATTCCTGATCTTGTCACCACCGAAAATACGAAGAAGATTATCATCAAGGCTGAGGAAGAATTGACTCTCGCCTGCGCCACCCTGACGTCCCGAACGTCCTCTGAGTTGATTATCGATACGTCTACTCTCATGACGTTCCGTACCCAGTATCATAAGTCCACCAAGGCTTTGGACTTCATCATCAATTTTGATATCAACCCCACGACCTGCCATGTTTGTCGCGACTGTGACAGCAGCTTTTTGCCCAGCATTCATAATGATCTCTGCTTCTTGTGCATGGTTTTTAGCATTGAGCATGTTATGTGGGATCTTTTCTTTTTTGAGCCGTTCATCTATCATCTCAGACTTTTCAATAGAAGCAGTACCGATAAGTACCGGTTGTCCTTTGGTATGCAATTCTCTTACACGTTTTACCACGGCGTCAAGTTTCTCACGTTCTGTATTGTAAATAAGGTCATTTTTATCCAAACGTGCGATAGGTACATTGGTAGGGATAGAGATAACATCCAGTCCATAAATTTGTGAAAATTCTGTCGCTTCGGTTTGTGCTGTTCCTGTCATACCTGAGAGTTTTTCATAAAGTCTAAAGTAGTTTTGGTAGGTGATCTCTGCTAAAGTTTGTGACTCTTCTTGTATCTCTACAGCTTCTTTTGCTTCAAGTGCCTGGTGTAGGCCTTCGGAGTATCTACGTCCTTCAGAAAGTCTTCCTGTAAATTCATCAACGATAATGATCTCATTATTTTGTACAACATAATCTCCATCTTTTTCGAAGATCTAGTGTGCTTTAAGTGCCTGGTCAAGATGCTGGG
>QMKT01000123.1 GCA_003646505.1 Campylobacterota bacterium | reverse complement strand
TTAAAAGTACTCGATAGAGGGCAAAAAATACAGGGATCTGAAGAATTAACGGTAAACATCCGCCCATAGGGTTTGCTCCGTGTTTTTTATACATTTCCATCATCTGCGCATTCATTTTTGCAGGATCACCCTTGTACTTCTCTTTGATCTCTTTCATCTTCGGTGCCAAGTCTTTAAGCTTTTGCATAGACATCATACCTTTGTATGAAAGTGGGAACAAGACAAGTTTAACCAATAATGTAAAGAGGATGATCGCCCAACCCCAGTTACCTATATAGTCATGGATCCAGATGAGTACTTTGAAAAATGGTTTTGAAAGAAATGAGAACCAACCAAACTCAATAGCATCTGTAAGTTCCGGATTGATGGCTCTTAGTGTTTTCTCTTCTTTTGGTCCAATATAGGCACCAAAGGTCATATCTTCTGTTCCCTGTACAAAGATAAGAGGATCAGCATTCTTCTCTTGTAAGATAGAAACATTCAACCCCTTATCAAAGTCATAAAATATTGAAGCGACATATCGGTCAAAAGAAGAAGCGATCTTTGCATTAGGAAACTTCTCATATCCTTCAGCATCACCATCTTCAATGGTATTGATAATATCGTCAGCACCTTTTACAAGCGCACCTCTCACAAGCATATACATAGACTGATCAGCCACAGGTCTGTGCCCTGGAGTGATGAAGTATGGTGCAGAAGTGGAAGTTGTAACATGTACACTATACTCTCCACTAGGTTTAAAGGTGATTTCTTTGGTCAATGTTAGAGAAGAAAGTGTTTGTGTCAGTGTAACTGTTTGTGTATCATCACTTACATTCACAACAGCACTTCCGGCATTTACATATGGTGTTTTAAATGCTTCCTCATTCAGTTTTACATCAGAAAATCTTACTTCCAACGGCTTCACTTCATTTACATCTAATATCTTTAAATTATTACCTTCGTCATCATGATACTTTGCCTCAAGTAATTCCATTTGAGCAATACGTCCAAATTCATCTATACTCATGAGATAGTGATCAGCCTTTACTGTAACCAAAGACGGTAATGCACTTTGCACCGGTGCAGCTGAACTTGTGTTACTTACTGCATTTGGTGTAACCATGTTTGTATTTGATGCTGTGTCTACAGTAGGTGTTTGATGTGTTGTACTGGTACTTGTAGTTTGTTTTGTCTCTTCCATAGGCTTAGCAGGCGGGAAAAAGTAGCTATATCCTATAAATACAAAGAAAGAAAGTGCCAGTGCCAGAAGAAGTCGTTTATTTAGATCTTGTTGTTCCAAAGTTATACCTTTTGTAATATATCGTTGATAGTATAGTGTTAAATGTGTTAAATTAACTTTTTAAGTGTGTGGAGATACGTTTTACGAGTCGTCTGATAGTTTTCCTGTATGAGTGCAGGTTTTGCAACCAGTACATAACTACCTTGAGATAAGAGGTCTATATTTTCGATGAAATGTGCTCTTAACAAACGCTTTGCTCTGTTTCGATGAACTGCATTTCCAATTTTCTTTGAGGCTACAAAACCTACTTTGTACGTATCACTTTTTTTAAAGAAAAGTACAAAATAAGATGTATGCCAAGTTTTTGTGGAGTGTTTATACACCACATTAAACTCTTTACTAGTTTTGATCCTAGTAAAATGTTTTATTGAAGAGATAGGTTTAGCCCGCTATCGTTATACAGATAGTCTTTTTCTACCTTTAGCTCTTCTTGCAGAAATAACTTTTCTACCATTTTTAGTTTTCATTCTTGTTCTGAATCCGTGTGTTCTTTTTCTTGGTGTACTATGAGGTTGGTATGTTCTTTTCATTTCGAATCATCCTTAATAAATTTTAAACCTGCATTACTGCGGTATATTTGGGCGCAATTTTACCTTAAAACTACTTAAGGGAACCTCTAATAATTACTAATTAATTGAGACTTTTAAAAACAATCTCATTTGATCTGCCATCTTCTTTTGATTTCATGTAGATTTCAATGAGTTTTAAAATAACAAATTTAATTTCATGATTGGTTGTTCTTATCTCAATATCCGTACAATAAATATCTTCTGCACCATCTATTTCCATGTGCTGAAGTAATCTTTCGGCAAAATAATATCCACCGTCAATTCTAGTATCTTGACAGATCAGTGCATACAAAGATTCTTCTTTATCGATCTCAAACAAGATATCTGTGTCACGCTTCTCTCTTTCCAGTAAAGCTGCCATATCAATATTCTTTGCAGATACAAGCATCAGGACAAAAGAATGTCCGTCCCCGCGATTCATAAGATAATATACAATATCCATAGTACTAGAAAGCTTTTCAACTATCTTTGCAGCCAAAGTGATATCATTCCCTTTAAATCGTATATTGTCTCGGTGTCTTAAACTTTTTCTTTTATCCATCAGCATGTCCTCTTCCAAAGTTTTCAATATTTTATCTATAGATTATATCAAAATATTTTAGCTTCTATTGCTATAATTTCTTATGAATACTGAAAATATCAAAAAACTGCCTTCTCCCTGCTGGTTACTTGAAGAAACTCTGCTTAAAAACAATCTTGAATGCCTAAAAAATATTAAAGAGCAAACGGGTGCTAAAATACTCCTCGCACTTAAAGGTTATGCCTTATGGAAAAGTTTTTCGATCATCAAGCCCTATCTTGACGGATGCTGTGCTTCTGGTCTGCATGAAGCAAAACTTGCAGATGAGACTTTTTCTAAAGAAGTACATACTTATGCTCCAGCGTTTAGAGAAGAGGAGATAGATGAAATAGCCAAAATATCCCATCATCTTGTCTTTAACTCTCCTGCACAATTCAAACGCTTTGCTTCTCAGGCAAAAAGAGTTAACCCCACCCTCTCTTTAGGACTTCGTGTCAACCCTGAGTATTCACAGTCACCCAAGGAGATCTATAATCCCTGTGGACTCTACTCTAGACTTGGAACTACCTTTCAAAATATGGATGAATCTATCTTAGCAGAGTGTGATGGTTTACACTTTCATGCCCTGTGCGAACAAGACAGCACAGCACTTGAAAATGTTCTCAAAAACTTTGAAGAGAAATTTTCGGCTTATATACCACAGATGAAATGGATCAACTTCGGAGGAGGCCATCACATCACCCGCGAAGGATATGATGTAGATAAGCTTATAACACTCATTAAGGACTTTAAAGAAAAGTATAATGTCGAGGTCTACCTTGAGCCTGGAGAGGCCATAGGATGGGAGACAGGGGCACTTATCAGTATAGTCCTTGATATTGTACACAATGGCATGGATATTGCCATTCTGGACACTTCTGCAGAAGCGCATATGCCTGACACTATCATCATGCCTTACCGTGCAGATGTGCGGGGTGCAGGTAAATCGGGAGAGAAAGCCTATACCTACCGTTTGGCAGGAAATACTTGTTTAGCAGGAGATATCATGGGAGACTACAGTTTTGATAAACCACTCAAAGTAGGAGATAAAGTGATCTTCGAAGACCAGATGCACTACACTATGGTCAAAGCCAGCACCTTCAATGGTATCAAATTGCCTTCCATCGCCATCAAAAAAGAAGATGGCAGCTTAGAAATTCTTCGTGAATTTACTTATGAAGATTTTAAAGAGAGACTCTCGTAAGGTAAGATCTTATCATGTCTCATCCTCAACAATACGGTCTTCAAAATACTCTTTCAAAAGTAGGTTTAACACCTTGATATCTATAGGTTTTGAGAGATAATTATCCATACCTGCAGCGATATATTTTTCTCGATCTCCAGAAAGTGCATTTGCCGTTAATGCAACAATAGGTATATGTTTTTTATGATTCTTTCTCTCATAATTCAAAATCTGTCCTGTCGCTTCCAGACCACCCATAACAGGCATTTCAATATCCATAAAGATCATGTCATATTTATCTTTTATACGTGACTCAAGCGCTTCTTTTCCATTATTGACAATACTTGCTTCTACACCAAATCGCTGTAGCACATTGAGTAACAACTTTTGATTAATACTATTATCTTCTGCAACTAAGACATGTACATTGTCAAAAGTAAATTTATTTTCCTTCTCTGTACTATCCTTTTTCTGACTGAGCATTTTCAATGTTTTTGTAAAATTTATCGGCTTATAGAGTATTTTATCGATATGAGAGAGATATTGTTTGAGACTTCTCTTCTGATCCCTTGTTGACGATATCACTACGATCTTTGTATCAAGATCTAAGAACTGCCCGATCTCATCCCCTCTTAGCCGGAACTTATGATCTATAAAAAGAATGTCTGGAAGTTTTGAACTTCCTTTAAGTGCCAAGAGAGACTCATCCGTATAATATTCAATTTCTGCTCCCGTATATGTGATATAGGCTTCAAGGTTTTTATTTTTAATATATTCACCATCTATTTGCGGATTGAGAATACCAACCCTGTACGCACTCATATCTATTACTTCCCTACGTGTAGCACTCTTAGGCTTCTTGAGTGACAAAGTAAAGTAAAAATTAGAGCCTTCATCTTTCACACTCCAAATACTTAGTTTACCTCCCATAAGTTCTACAAACCTCCCTGAGATAGAGAGTCCTAGACCAGTACCGCCATACTCCCTGCTGGTACTGACATCTGCTTGTGAAAATGCCTCAAATATCTTGCTTTTTTGCTCTTTGGTGATACCTATACCCGTATCAGAAACTTCAAACTTAACCTTTACTTCATCTTCACTCTCAGAGATCTTTTCAATACTGACATTGACTTCACCATTCTGTGAAGTAAACTTCATTGCATTGCTCACAAGGTTCACGATCACCTGAGAGATCTTTGTAGGGTCCCCTAAAAGAAGCGTAGGTAGATACGGATCCAAAAAGAGATTAAAATCAATATTCTCTTCTGCAGCTTTTGCAGCATAGAATTCAACTGCAGTTTCAAAACTGTCGATTGGGTCAAATTCTATGTTCTCCAATTCGATCTTCTGCGCTTTAATTTTAGAGAGATCAAGAATATCATTAACAATAGTCAAAAGATTATCTGAACTCTTTTCTATCACCAAAATGAATTCTGCCTGTTCTTCTGTGGTATCAGATTCTTTGAGCAATTGCGTAAATCCAAGGATACCATTCAGCGGTGTACGTATTTCGTGAGACATACTTGCAAGAAAAAGATCTTTTGTCTGATTGGCATCCAAAATTGCTTTGATCAAAAACTTATAAATATGATCCACTTTCCCTCGGTTGATCAACCTTTTAAGTTCTCGCTGTTGATTTTTATTAAAGACCAATGCTATGTCTTTTAACGTATCTTCCGAGATCTGTTTATTTTCATCTATTTTTAGATACACAACAAGAAGCCTAAGCAGAAGTAAAGACAATACCAATAGCGCCATGGCATACCATAAAATGATCTTTCTACTTTCAGATATAAAGACTTGCTCCATGTTTTGAATATCTGCGTGTAACAATGTCTGTACTTTCCTGAAATAGTCCATCTTTTTATTTATTTGATTTACCCACCCGGCTAAAGAGACTGAATACTCACCTTTTTGTGCTTCATTCAAGATCATCTTACGTTCTCGCGCAGCTATAGTATTGAACTCTTTTGATGAAAGCAGAACACCTATCTCCACAGCAACTTTACTGTTTAGTAAAAGATCAAACCTTGGGAGCATATCTTTAGTCACCAGCTTATCCCAAAGTGCAATATCGGCATCAGATATTTTTTTTGACCCAAGTAAAACAAAATAGATACCCCTATTTTCCAAGACACTATTCTCTTTTAAATGTGTATATTCTTCATACATTGATAGATCATTTTTGATTGGCTCAAACTTTTGTGACATTGTGACATTG
>QMKT01000122.1 GCA_003646505.1 Campylobacterota bacterium | reverse complement strand
GTATGGTCATTAAGGGCTTTATAGGCTTTGTAGATAGTGTTAGATTCTAAAGGCACACCCTCACATCCCTCTATGGTAAAGGTTTCACATTCACAAGGTACAAACTTTATGGTGTCATAAAGGTCTTCAACACGAACAAAACGCGAGAGTAGGGTATGGTAGCCATCTTTATGACCGGTAATTTTTAAAAATATGTTTACTTTCGCATGGGCTTTGATGCTGTACATTAATTTTCCTCAAACTTTGGTATTCTGTTAAATTTGTATTTTACTTCATGATTTAAAATTTCGATAATAGAAAAGAAATTCGTAGTCTCTATGAGATAAATACCATCTTCTTGTATATTAAAATACTCAATATCAAGTTTTTTCCCTAGTTCCATAAATGATTCATCTCCCGTATAGGTATTGGATGATAAAGCCAAATGAGTAAAAGGGTTAAGGGCTTTTTCGTTGTTATAATAAAACTGCCCTTCATGGATACGATGCAAAGAGGAAAGTGTACCGTCAACACCTAACTTGTCTGCTATTAATGCACCTAAACTTCTGATATATGTACCTTCACTTACTTTAGCTTCAAAATGTACAAAAGGGTGGTTGTAGTTGAGTAGTTTGATATCGTAGATGGTTGAAGTAATAGTCTTCAAGTCTACTTCTTCACCGGCACGAGCAAGTTCATAGGCACGTTTCCCGTTGATCTTTTTTGCACAGAATTTTGGTGGATAATAAGTAAGTTCACCTAGCAGTGAAGCAATCGTATCTTTGATATGCTGTTCATTAAACGTGTCTACTTCTTTAATGCTGTCTACCTTTTCTATATCAAGACTCGGAGAGTTAGCACCAAGCCATAGTGTTGCTTTGTAGCTTTTGGGTGTTTTGTCAAGGTACTGGAAGAGTTTAGTGTATTGACCAGTTGCAACTATAAGACAGCCTGTGGCAAAAGGGTCAAGTGTACCGGAGAAGCCCACTTTTTTGGTACCGTATTTACGTTTGACATAGCCCATATAACCGTTTGATGTTTTAAAAATGGGTTTGTTTACGACAAAGAGACGATTCACAGGTAATGTCCATCGCGTAGGGTGGATTTATCCATCTTTATTTTGAATGGTTGGTTAAATCTGGTGGATAAATCCACCCTACGCGTGTGATATATCATTAAATACTCTGTACAAAAGAACTTAAAATTTCTTTTTTATTTCCACCAAAATTAATGAGAAGTTTATACTCTTTACCAGATTTATTGGCAGCTTGCACCCGACCGATGCCAAAGATCTTGTGTTTCACAAGGTCTCCTTTTTTAAAGGCTGAGGCTTTTGTTATTTTGAGACTTGTATCTTGAATGAGTCCTGCTTCTCCAAGGAAACGACTTTTATCTATCATCTTACGTCGACCCTTATAGAAGCGGCTATCAACATAACACAGTGTCAGATCAGATTTTGCTCTGGTGATCGCCACATACCCTAAACGGCGCTCTTCCTCCATGTTGCATCCCTCACCAAGTAAAGGGAAGAACTCTTCTTCTAAACCTATGACAAAGAGGTGTTCAAACTCCAGCCCTTTGGAAGCATGGATACTCATGATGGTTATGGTATCTTCCTCCAATTGATCCTGATCACTTTGCAGTGAAATATCATTGAGGAACTCATCGAGTGTCAGGTCAGGGTTTTTAATGACGGCATCTCTAAAGTATCCGTAAAATTCATCAATATTCAAAATACGGTCAAATCCATCCACCATACCCACATAGTGGTCTTTGAGTTTGATGCGCTCTTCAAACAGAGTGATAAAATTCCCCAGTGTATGATTGATCTCATCTTGTAAAAGTGTAATATCTTCAACAAGTTTTGCAAGAGCAATAGATACTTTTTTGCTGATTACTGTAGGTAGGTCACCTGCAATAGATCTTTCTATATATTCATACAATGAAATGTGTGAATCAAAGGCAGCTTTTTGTAATTTTTCTATAGACGCTTTACCGATACCCCTTTTAGGTTTATTAATAATACGTATGAGTGAAAAATCATCATGTGGATTGGAAAGAACCCTAAAGTAAGAGATAATATCTTTGATTTCGGCACGTTCATAAAAGCGCATGCCTCCTATGAGTTTAAATCCTACACCTTCTTTGCTAAATCCCTCTTCAAGTGAACGTGAAAGGGCATTGATACGGTAAAGAACAGCTATTTCATCAGGGTCTACCCCTTTATCTAAGAGTTTTTGTACTTCATGGGCGATCGCTTTGGCTTCCATAGATTCATCGAGTGAATGCAGGAGTTTAACCTCTGCACCTTTACCCTTGTGTGAAGTCAGTTTTTTACCTAGACGTGTTGAGTTGTGTTCTATCAGAGTATTGGCCGCTTTGAGTATGGGGCTGGTGGAACGGTAATTGGTCTCAAGTTTTACCGTTTTACAGGTCTCGAAATTATTTGCAAATTCTAAGATATTACGAATGTTCGCACCACGCCATCCATAAATACTTTGATCATCATCTCCTACGACACAAAGGTTGTTGTGCTCTGAAGAGAGAAGATCAAGCAGTTGAAACTGCAATTCATTGGTATCTTGATATTCATCTACCATGATGTATTTATAGCGATTGCTTGTCTCTTTACGTAAGTTTTCATCTTTACTGAGTATTTGATAGGTAAGCATTAGAAGATCATCAAAATCTACAAGATTGTTCTCTTCTATATTGTTCTGATATTTCGCATAAATGGCTGCTACTTTTTTGTAATCAGGCAGTTCTGCTTTTTGGGTAACCAATTCAGGTGAGAGTATGGAATTTTTGTATTTTGAAATCTCTGAAGCGATAAAAGCGATATTGAGGTCAATTTTTAACTCTTTTGCAATACTGCGTAAAAGACGTTTTTTGTCATCACTGTCTATGATGACAAAAGTATTGCTTCTGCCCAGCTTTTCGATATGAAATTTTAAGAATAGTAGACCAAATTTGTGAAAAGTACATAAAAGCGGGGGGTAAGAGACTTTTGCAGGCATAAGACTAAGTGCACGTTCACGCATCTCAGCAGCTGCTTTGTTAGTAAAAGTAAGTGTGAGTGTATTGGCAGGGTCAATACCCACTTCTCCAACAAGGTATGCAAGTCTGGTGGTAAGTGTTTTGGTCTTTCCGCTGCCGGCACCAGCAAGAATAAGCATCGGACCATCAATGTGTTCAACGGCTTCTCTCTGTGAAGGGTTTAATGCATCTAAAATTGTTTCCATAACGTTATTGCGCTCCTATAGTGTATTAATTATACCTTTTTATTAATTAGAAGTGACATAAGCATAAAGCAGCATAGATTTTTATGAGTGTATGTAGAAAAACTGCAAAAACTTAATAAAATTTGAATTATACTAAATAAAATTATTCTAATAAGCAGAACTTATGTATGTTTAAGTATAATCTGATATAATGACATTATTAACTTACACATTTAAACCAAGGACATACATATGCTAAAAGATTTTGTAAAATTAGAAACATTTCTAACTGTGGCACGTGAAAGAAGTTTTTCTAAAGCTTCTGCTAAATTAGGGATTTCACAGCCGGCAGTAACGCAACAGATCAAATTTATTGAAAAATATCTTGCTTGTAAAGTAATTGAACGTAAAAAGAATGGTATCAAACTTACCAATGAGGGTGAAGAACTCTATAAGGTAGCAACAAGACTTGAAAAAGAGATTCATTCTTCAGAGCAGGATATACTCAAGATCATCAATAAAGAGATCACATTTAGATTAGGTGCTTCTTATACGATTGGGACTTATGTTATTCCTGGGCAATGTTTGAATACAGTGGCTGACGCGATCAATAACAGCGTGAAACTAGACATAGACGTTAGTGATGGGATTGTAGAAAAACTTAAGGACAGAAAACTGGATGTGGGTCTTATTGAATCACCAGTGATGGACAATGAACTTATTTACAGAGAGTGGCTGGAAGATGAACTGGTTGTTGTAAGTAATGTGCCAATTCCTAAAATACTTAAAACGGAAGAGCTTTATGACTTTGACTGGATCTGTCGTAATGAGGGATCACATACAAGAAGAGTTGTTACTGAAGTATTTGACGAATTGGGTGTTTCGTGTAAAAGCTTTAATGTGCTTTCTGAAGTGAGTAATACAACTACTGTACTTCAAACACTTAAAAAGAGTGAGAGAAAGCAGGAGAGACCAGTGGTTTCTATCTTGTCAAAACATGCGATCATGGATGAAGTGGCTAATGGTGAGCTTTTTGAAGCAAAACTCAGAGGCTTTACAATGACACGTAAGTTCTTCATTGTTTACTCTAAAGAGAATAAACATAATGCTTATGTAGATAAAGTTGTAAATTATATTTTAGCAGGTCACTGTTAAGTTTTAACACCAAGGTACAAATTTAAGTATTTGCGTCTTGGGTCTATTTCTTTTTCTTAAGAAGTTTTTTATTCTCAGGGTTATTTAGCAAGGCTTCCATGGAAGATTGTTTAGAGGCACTCTCTTCTTTTATTTCTTCTATTTCTATTACAGGTTGTGCAAGATTGATAACAATAGGGTTGTCACCCACAAAAACCTGCTTAATGGCAAGTAAGGGTACAGATATGGTTGAGCCAAAATTTTCACTTCCAAATCCAGCTTCAAATGAAAAATGATTATCTTCAAGTTGCGCACTTTCAAATGTATACCCACTCAATATAAACAACACAGTATCTTCAAATGATTCTTTAATACTTAAGGGTAATTCTGGATTGAAGGTGATGTATTTTACTTCACAGGCAAGTGCGAACTCCTGATTTTTTTGAAATAAATAGTCAATACTTTGAAAGATATGTGTTTGTATGAGTGTACGATACTCAGGAGTTTGAAACAGGTTTATAGTCATGATATTTACCTTACTTAATAGTGTATATTAAAATGATTTAAGATTTTAAATCCTATCATAGCATTGATTAAAGCTACATGTGTATATTTATGCAAGTCGTCTTTACTAATATCTGCCGTCTTAAGTAACCCTTCTTCGATCAATTTTGCTCTCATGGTGCCCTGTAATAAAGGTTTTTTAGGTGTAACCCAGAGTTTACCATCATAAAAAGCAATATTTGATAGGGTGGTATCGGTTAAATACCCCTCTTGTTGTATGATAACTTCATCCACATTGGGATGGGCAATGCGTAAAGCATCTAAAGACTCTCTATGCGCATATTTATGTGCGTATTCAATGTCTGATGACACTACCTTTAGGGAATGGATCTCTCTGGGAGTATAGGGGATGTACTCAATAGAGTTTAGTTCTTCTCCATAGACAATACGACAACGATAGAGACCCTCTTTAGGTGCTGTGATGAGGGAAGATAACTTCAGAGTATCTTTGGATCCAAAAAGTTTCTGACGACTTTTATCGCATCGTTGCTGATGATAAGAAAGGTTGTGTACTTTACCGTCTTCTACTTTGATCGTTTCAAGGAGAAGAAGTGGTAATGTATCATGAGACATTATGTGTCAAATAACTCTGTTGAGAGATAACGTTCAGCCGTATCACAGAGTATGGTGATGATCGTTTTCCCTTTATTTTCGGGTCTGGCTGCAAGTATTTGTGCAGCATGTAGATTTGCTCCAGAGGAAATACCAATAAGAAGACCTTCTTCTCTGGCAATCTTTTGTGCCATGGCAAAAGATTCTTCATTGCTCACTGCAAGCACTTCATCATAGATCTCTGTATTGAGAATTTTAGGGATAAATCCTGCACCAATACCCTGGATCTTATGAGGGCCGGCAGGTCCTCCTTCCAATACAGCTGAAGTGATAGGTTCTACCGCTACCACTTTCAGTGCAGATATTT
>QMKT01000121.1 GCA_003646505.1 Campylobacterota bacterium | reverse complement strand
TGCATCGGCCGAAACCATTGTAGATAGTGCGATTTTAGTGCAGCAACGCAAAGAATTAAACGAAATTGAACTTGCTTTAGATAAAATAAAACAAGGAATATTTGGTATATGTGAAATGTGCGAGGAGCCTATAGGCTTTCCACGTCTAGAAGTAAAAAACTTTGCACGCTTTTGTATCACATGTCGTGAGATAAGTGAAAAAGAACAAAATAATACTAAATAGTCTTATACATTTTAAGATAATTAGGGAGATAAAATGAGATTAGGGTTATATATTTTTGCCGCATTGGTATTGATTGGGATGGTGGGTGCATTTACTTATACAATGAATCCAAATCATTATGCAATGGAATTAATTGGGATCAATTTTAATTTTCCTATAGCAATTTGGGTTATTTTACCAATGGTTATTTTATTTCTTTTCACGGTCATCCATATAGTTTATTATGGGTTAAAAAACTATTTTTTACTTAAAAAATGGGAAAAAGATACAAATACCTTGGAAGATGCACTCTACTGGTCTTTGGTTAATGAGCCAAAAAAACAAAAATACGGTATTGATAATATCGGAAACTCTGCATGTATCCTGGGAAAAGCTTCTCTTGATCTATCTGACAATGTGGAGCATTTAAACCCAAGACTTTCACATGTTGTTAATATTATACAGAAAATTAAAAATGGTGACTATATTGACTTAAAAGAAGAAAAAATGTCTAAAGTCTTTAATGTAGGTAACCCAATTTTGATACAAAACAGACTCAATCGTCTTGAAACAGACGACAAGTTCTCTGAAGATATTATGAAGGCTACTTCGGATTATTCTCCACCAGTAATAGCACAGGCACTTGAAGTGTTTGCACGTAAAGAAAATTTTACTAATGCTCAAAAATATGCAAAAGTCTTTGATGTAAAAAACTTTTTAATTATGTTAAAACGTGTGAATGCAGAGGATGATCTTGAACTTACTCCGGAGATCTTGACAGATTTTGTTAAGGCGCTTGATCTCAGTTGCAGTGATTTTGTTGATATAGCTATAGTGACTAAAAAATACTTTAAACCCGAAGAGAACCTGACACTGTTTAGAAATTTTCAGAAAGATAACGAAAAGGCTCAAAATTCCTACTTGTATCTTTTGTTTGAATATGAGCTTCTAGAGCAGGTAGGTGTTTATTTTGAAGAATATGAAGATGATGACTTTATAAAATTCAGAGCTTTTTATGAACTTAAAAATATGCACAGTAAATATAGACTAGAAGATATTATCGATATACACTCTGTATGTATGAAACCAAAAGAGTATTAAATAAATTTTCTCTATGCCTACTCTTGATTTTTCCAAACCTCTTTACGTTTTAGCCCCCCTCGCGGGCTTTACTGACCTTCCTTTCCGTTCTGTTGTAAAGAAATTTGGTGTGGACCTGACTGTATCTGAAATGATAAGCTCTAATGCCTTGGTCCACAACTCCAAAAAAACACATCGCATGTTAGAAAAAAGTCCCATTGAAAACCCATACTCTATACAAATTGCAGGTTCAGACCTGGATGTTATTAAGAGAGCAGTAGAGATCATCAATCAAAGAGATGATGTAACAACGATAGATCTAAACTGTGGCTGTCCTGCACCTAAAGTGGTAAATAATCTTCAAGGATCTTCTTTGCTGACTGACTTGCCTCAAATGGCAAAAGTAATAGAGACCATTAAGAGGTATTCTAACAAAGAGTACACTTCCGTAAAGTTCCGTTTGGGTTTTAATGAAAAAAACCATGAAGAGATCGCTAGGATCTGTCAGGAGAGTGGTGCTGACTATATTGCAGTACATGGGAGAACAAGAGCAGGAAGATATAAGTCAGCTGTTGATTATGATGCCATTGCAGAGGTAAAACAAGCAGTCTCCATACCAGTACTTGCCAATGGTGATATTGACTCTCCTGCCAAAGCAAAGTGGGTACTGGAACATACAGGTGCAAACGGTGTGATGATAGGGCGTGCAGCCGTAGGTAAACCCTGGATATTTAAACAAATTAGAGAGGGAATGCGTGAACCTACACCCGAACTCATCAAAGAAGTGGTTTTGGAGCATTATGACCAAATGATAGCCCATTATGACAAGTATGGTGCCATTGTGTTCAGAAAAAACCTACACTCTTATTCTAAAGCAGGATACAAAGGTGCCTCTGCCTTTAGAAATGATGTGAACCGTATAGAAGACCCTAAAGAGATGAGAGAAGCGATAGAAGTCTTTTTCTCTCAACCATTTATCTCTTCTTGATATATATCAAATAGACTGCGCAGTAGTTAGACTATAATTTCCCAAAAAAACAGGACAATACTATGACTTTTGTACTCATTAAAACCATACATCTTTTTGCTGCATTTATCTATGGCGGTTTTCTTATCGTTGATAATCTTTTTTTAGTGCATATAAAAGCTTCCTATAATGAAGAAGAACATAAAAGCATCCGTGAGTCATTTATGAAGGTTGTACGTAAGGTTGTGCCGCCTAGTCTTATTGTGGCTGTATTGACAGGACTGTATCTGATCACACAAGTCTTTGGACCTATAGGGGAAGAGGGTATGAATTCATTTCAAATGATGCTCTCACTGAAAGCTTTTTTAGGTATTTGGCTGGGTATAAGAGGTTTTGCCCAAGTTTATCTTGGTATACAGCCTTTAGTTTTTAAAAGCCACGTCTTACCGTTTACTTTTGTTGTGACTATTATTTTTCTCTCTCAGTTTATGTATATTTGATCACGATTCTTTACTACGTGACCTCTCTACAAGTATGGAGAGTACAAAACTACTTATCACAAAGCCCAGAAAGAGGAAGAACCCTACATTTAAATGTGTGTCATTGGTAGTGATCACGTTGATAGGAAGACTTCTTTTTTCAAGATCTTTCATTTCATGTTCAATAATACCGTCAAGACCGAGATAAGCCATAAAGATAGAGACTACCATGACATCTGCCATAGACCATTTGGTTGATTTTAGAGCGAAAAAACGTACAACAGCGTTGTTTCCTATAAAGCTTCTACTATAGAAGTAGAGATAGGTAGAGACAAGTTTTAGGAATGGAAAGATAACGCTGAAGAGTGTCAATAAAACACCGACAAAGATCATTTTAGCTTCTTGATATTCTAACAAAAGTCTGACAAGGTCTGAAATACTTTTGGTTTGAAAGAAGATGACCTGGTCTGTAAATATAATAGATTTCTCGAGAATAATGAACTGGAATTTTTCTATTTTAGCTTCTATATCAATCATAGGAAGGAGCAGACCCGGTATGAGTAATACGACACTGGTTGCTGTGAGTAAAAAGAGGGTAATAGATCCAAGCATCGTACCTTGTATAATGACAAGTATGATCAGTAAAGCAGCCAGTGACAAGATCATATTTGCATCGTTATTCATATCTACTGTATTTTGTGCCAAAGTACCGTCTAGAACGATGGTACAGGCTTCAAAACTATCTGTATTGTAACGTTTTAAGATATTAGTATAAATACTTGTATCTGTGGGCGAAATGTTATTTTTTGTGAATTCACGCAGTTTGTCTCTCATTACTTTTTTGAGAATTTTTTGATTATCAGGTCTTTCCAGTTCATTGAGAATCGTATCTGTAAATTCTGGGACTCGGTTTCTCAGCGATTTTATATCAAAAAGAGAATCTGTGACTAATTGTTTAGTGTCACCCAAGAGACTGTTAAAAAAACCACTTTTATTTTTATTGCTTTTTCTTACACTTTTATCTGCTTCAATGATGAGTGTATCGAGTATGGTCTCAATGTACGTTTTTATTTCGGCTCGACTTGTTTCCGTAAAATCAAATTCATCGATTTTCTTGTCCACGACATCGGAAATTCTATTTATCCAAACGGAAGAGTTGAAAAGTCCAAATTCTACACTATGCAGTTGGGCATAATCAGTTTTTAATACTTTGGCTTTATCTCCTGTTTCAAGAAGATGTATCACGGTGTGTATCATAAGAGAAAGTATAGCAATACTCAAAATAACCAGTGAATGTCTAAATATTTTTTTAATAAATGCCATGTCCATGTTTCCCTAGAAAGTTTATCTTGGCTTAAGTATATCAGAAATAGTGTAAATTATGTAAGAAAAGTGTTATAATCTATTCTTAATTATTGGAGTACTGTGGATGATGGTAGAACTTATACTTGTAGGTGTTTTTATCGGTACGATGTCAGGTTTTTTTGGTATAGGTGGCGGGATGATCCTTGTTCCTATACTTTTAGTACTTGGATTTGATGTAAAAGTCGCCATTGGTATCTCTATCATGCAAATGGTATTTTCTTCTATCTATGGCTCTTATCTTAACTATAAAAAAGGTTCGCTGACCATAGGTGAGGGAATCTTCGTAGGTTTAGGTGGTTTCGTTGGTGGATACATCGGCGGTTATGTCACACACTATGTATCTGATACAGTTTTACAGGGTCTTTT
Organism: Campylobacterota bacterium; assembly: GCA_003646505.1. GTDB lineage: Bacteria > Campylobacterota > Campylobacteria > Campylobacterales > Sulfurovaceae > Sulfurovum. Next base: position 1,445 of record QMKT01000121.1, on the reverse strand, counting down.
CTTCTCTTTGCTGCTTTTCGCACTCTTTAGACTCTTCTTTTCTGCAAATCATGAAGATGATACCCAAACTAAATCACTCTCTAAAGTGCTGCTTTTTATTATAGGTATAGGTATAGGTGTATTTGCCATCACATTGGGTATTGGTGGATCGATCATCTTAACGCCACTCTTGGTTGGATTACTGCACTACCCTCTTAAAAAAGCAGTGAGTGCAGGGCTCTTCTTTGTTGTATTCTCTTCTATCGCAGGGATGATAAGCCGTTTAAATACCGGGACCATTGATTTTGAAAATGGACTTATCGTAGCAGTATCTTCACTATTTGGTGTGGCTCTGGGTATTTGGCTAAAAGACCATGTAAATTCAAAAAATCATAAGATGGCACTTTTGTTACTTTATATTTTTGCCTTGTCGATGTTGATCAAAAAGATTTTGTTTTAGCACTGGCATATTTTAAAAATATAGTATTGATATAGGTCAATACTAATGTATCTATATTTTATTATACTTCAACAGGTATCAATAATTATATATTCATATTCTAATAAGTTATATTTTTATAATATATTTATCAATAGATTTACTTGATATTAAATACTTTTTAGATACAATTGTTTGTGATAATTTGAAAAAGCCAAAACTATTGTGAGGTAGTGACGGAAAACTATGGGTCTCAGATGAGATCGCCAGGTTACCGAGTAGATTCCTCATATTACTTCTTTTTCTTTCATTAATTTTTTATCATACTATTGTTATAAACTGTGCCATTTTTGGTCAATTTCTAATGCCATAAGGAGTTAAATATGAGTGCTACACCTACAGATGTAGAACATGAATTAAAAAGTGTAGATATTATCGTTTCAAAAAGTGATGAGAAAGGCGATATTACCTACGCAAACCCTATATTTTTTAAGTTAGCAGGTTATGAACCTGGAGAGCTTGTAGGTTATCCCCATTCTAGGATACGTCATCCTGATATGCCAAAAATTGTATTCAAATTTTTGTGGGATAACTTAAAAGCAGGAAAAGATGTTAAGGCTTTTGTAAAAAACCTTTCTAAAGATGGAGGTTTTTATTGGGTACTTGCGCATGTAAGAGTATCAACAAATCCAGACGGATCATTTAGAAATTATACTTCTACAAGAAAAGGTATGAGTCCAAAAGCAAGAGAGTTAATAGAACCATTATACAAGCAGCTAGTTGAAGCAGAAGCGATAGGTGGTATGGATGAATCTCTAAAGATCTTAGAAGCAACACTCAAAGAAAATGGTGCAACACTAGCAACATTCAATGAAACAATGCAAACAATACAAGATAGTTAAAAAGGAAATATGATGATAGAATTTGATCAAGCAATGAAAAAACTACGTTCGGTAAATGGCTACCTCGGCTCTGCAGTTTTAAACTTTTCTGGAGAAACACTTTATATGGATGAAGAAAATACATC
>QMKT01000120.1 GCA_003646505.1 Campylobacterota bacterium | reverse complement strand
TCTTTTGGAATCCAGTATTCAGTATTTAATACACGTTTAAGTGTATTAAGTCCGATACGTTGATCTAACCATTCGTTTAAATTATTTGCTTTTTCAAAATGTGCCATAATTCTCCCCTTAAACCGTTAGACCGGCGTCTAGCATTTTTTTATACTCAGGTCCAGATTCACCCAAGATAAGCGTTGTACCAGCAATTTTATAAGGTGGTATTTCAAGTGGACTTGGTGGTGGAAGATTCGGTTCATTTATACCAGAAGCATCAAATACTCCACCGTGACAAGCACAGAAAAAAGTTTTTGTATCTTTTTTATACGCAGGAATACATCCCAGGTGCGTACAAAGCCCTATAGATACATGATATCTGTCAGAACCGATCACGATATCTCTATCATTTGCTTTCATCTCTGCTGTTTTTTTCAAAATAAAGATAGGTTTTCCTCTCCATTTTTCAACCATAAGCTCATTTGGTTTTGCAACACTTAAATCTACAGTAGTAAATCCTGCCGCCTTTACAGATGGCAATGGATCCCATGTGCGTTTAGCAGCATATAATGCACCTACTCCACCTACAGCAGCACATGCACCAAGTGCCATACCCATAAAGTCTCTACGTTCGTTTTCCATATAATATTCCTTCTATTTTTTACAAAATAATAATTATAAGTTATCATATAACAATGATGGTTAATAGGTGGTTTTTTAGAGGGAGCAAGAGGAATTCTTTCCTATAGTGTTACGATAGGTAAATCAATACAACTTATTGTACTGATTTATAATAATGACTTATCTTTATAGTATAATTTCACTTAAATGAAATCTTACTATCATTGTATATTTTTATATTATTTTCATTATTATGAGAGTTCTTTTCTAAACAAGACTTTAATCTTTCACTATCAAACCCATCAACTATATCTATACCGTATGATCTCATCAATGATTCAGGGTAAAGTGGTTCACCCATGATCTTTAAGAAGATCACTTTTGTTCCATTTGCTCTTGCTTCTACTGCCGCTTGGGCAGAAGCTGTCACAAGTGTTGTACTGTTTTCTATCAGGTCTCTATACTCTTCTGGTTCATGCAAGGTAGTAAATAACTTAGCCAGATCATCTTCATATTTAACAAAAAAGTAATTCCCTAAAAGAATCTCCATCTCAAAATTCTTAAAAAATGATGCATTGCTCAGTATCACTTTATCATAGTCAGCATCACCCAAAAAGAAAAGTGTACGTTCTTCTTTTTCTACTTCATTATAATATCTATCATCGATGATCATTGCATCTGCACATTCATCACTATCGCACTCTGGTCTAAAAAGTTTTTCTCCATGAATAGAGTGATCTTCAGCATCATGTGCAAAACGATAAACCTGTTTGAAATCAGCACAATATTTTACAAGTCTGCCATGGTCATCTTCTATTGAATCAATAATAATACTGTCAAGTTCCGTAGCAACTGCATCAATATCCTGCACACCTTCTACTGTCACATAATCTCTAAGTCCCAAACCTTTAGCAATAAGTCCTGCACGGAAATCATTTACAAGGTACATCACTTCCTCACCTCTTTTTTCCAACTTCTTAAGCAAGGCAACACCACGTCTCATACGTTCAAGTCCTATTTTGTGTCCTGTATTTGCGTAATAATATACCATTTATCTTTTTCCTTTTTGTGCCATTTTTATATGCACATGAATAATCTCTAATGCCGCTGGCGTTACACCAGATATCTGTGATGCAGCAAAGAGTGTCGGAGGTGTTGATACACCAAGCTTTTCCACTATTTCATTGCTCAGCCCTGAAATATTGTCATACTTAAATCCTTGTGGGATTTTTATTTTCAGCATATCATCCATTTTTAGTATCTGTGCTTGCTGTTTTTCTATATAACGACTGTATTTTGCCTCTACAAGTATCTGTTCCATCACCTCATCATCATATTTGTCAAAATCCGGTAGTAATGTAATGAGTTTTTCTCTATTAATGTCTCCACGGCCTATCACATCCATCCAATAGGTTCTGTCATTGATCTTTACTGCACCAATTGACTCTAATTTGGCTAAAAATTCTTTCGTTGGAGTGACATGATTGATTCGCATAAAGTCTAAGGCCTCATCAAGATCTCTCTTCTTTGCTTCAAACCTTTTCATATAACTCTCATCAAGCAGTCCAAGCTCTTTTCCATAGTGTGAGAGTCTCATATCTGCATTGTCTTCTCGCAAAAGCAGTCTATACTCTGCACGGCTTGTAAACATACGGTAAGGCTCTTTAGTTCCCTTGGTTACCAGGTCATCTATAAGTACACCGATGTAGGCTTCATCACGTCTAAGTATAAATGGCTCTTTTCCTTGCACATAAAGTGCTGCATTGATGCCAGCCATTAATCCTTGTGCAGCAGCTTCTTCATACCCTGTGGTACCGTTTATCTGTCCTGCACAGTACAAACCTTTCACTATCTTTGTCTCAAGTGTATGTTTCAAGTCTGTTGGTTGCACATAATCATACTCTATAGCATAACCATAACGTACGATCTTCGCATTTTCCATCCCTTCAACTGACTGTACCATCTCAAGCTGTACATCTATGGGCAAAGAAGTACTCATTCCATTAATGTAATACTCTGTTTCATCCATTGTTTGAGGTTCTACAAATATCTGATGTCTGGGTCTATCCCTAAAGCGGTTTATCTTGTCTTCTATACTCGGACAATACCGTGGTCCTGTACCTTCTATCTGGCCAGAGAACATTGGTGCTCTGTAAAAGTTTGACTCGATGATCTCATGTGTTTTTTCATTTGTATAGGTCACATAACAAGGCAATTGTGTAGGATTAAAACTCTTTTTATCGGTTCTGAAAGAAAATGGTGGGGGTGGCGTATCGCCAGGTTGTACTTCCATCACTGAAGTATCAACCGATTTTGCATCAATTCTGGCACAGGTTCCCGTCTTTAAACGTCCTATGTTAAGTCCCAAAGATTTAAGATACTCTGCCAATTCTATAGAAGCAAATTCACCTTGTCTGCCTGCTATTTGCTTTTTATCACCAATATGAATAAGTCCATTTAAAAATGTTCCTGCTGTGATAATAACTTTTGAGGTGAGATAAATGTTACCTAATTGTGTTGTTACACCTTTAATTTCTCCATCTTCTACCACAAGTCCATCCGCTATCTCTTGTTTGACATCTAGATTTTCAGTGTTAAGTACAACATTACGCATATAGATACGGTACGCATCCATATCAATCTGAGCACGTGTTCCTCTTACTGCAGGACCTTTTGAAGCATTGAGTGTACGAAACTGTATACCAGTTTTATCGGTACACAGACCCATCTCTCCACCAAGTGCATCCACTTCACGTACCAAGTGACCCTTTGCAAGTCCTCCTATGGCAGGATTACAAGATGATGCCCCTATCTGTTCTGCAAGTATGGTTATCATCAGTGTTTTTACTCCCATACGTGCAGAAGCTAAAGAAGCTTCTATACCTGCATGACCACCACCGATAACTATGACATCGTAATTCATTTCCAAAACCTTGTTTTGGAGTGAATAACTAATAGTGAATAGTGAATAGTGGTAGATTTTTATTTCAAAATTAAAGTAGTGTGAAACACTACATACCAATACTATTCACTATTCACTATTCACTATTCACTCACACTGTGTTATAATATGCGAATTATATCTAAAATTATTGAGGCATTATGTTTACAGGATTAATCCGCGAAATTGCAACCGTTAAAAGCTATCAAAACAACATCCTGACTATCAAGTCAAAACACCCTGCAAAACTTGGAGACTCCATAGCCATCAATGGTGTTTGTCTCACAGTCATCAAAGTACATGGTGACGGGTTTGATCTTGAACTTGCAGATGAAACACGTTCTATCATTGATGAGTCTAAAATCTCAGGTGAAGTGCACATGGAACCAGCCATGATGATGAACGATAGGTTTGAAGGTCATATCGTACAAGGACATGTTGACTGTGTGGGCAAAGTCACTTCCATCACTCCTAGAGAAAACGCTACAGATTTCATCATCACTGTAGACAAGAAGTACATCGCACACATCATTCCTAAAGGTTCCATCACGATAGATGGTATCAGCCTTACGGTCAATGATGTGGGAGCTGACAACTTTAGACTTACCATCATTCCTCACACACTCAAAGAGACATTGATGAAAAATTATAAGATCGGTACCTCTTTAAACATAGAGACTGATGTCTTTGCAAGATACATCGACCATATACTCGCACACAGAAGTGCTAAAAAAAGTATGTCTTGGGATGACGTGGATCAGATGCAGATGAGTTACTGATATTCTGCATCTCTCATTGACCTAGCCTCTGCATTACGGACCTTCTTCAGTTCCATATCTATATACTCTAACCCATCCAACATCTTCAAAGATGCTACTGTCGAATAACGCATCATCTCTGCTCTGTGCACAAAAATATAAAATCCGTTTTCATACAATCCTAAACGAATGGCTGCGGCCGTTGAGTAGGTTGTCAGTATGGCATCGTCATGACAAATAGCTCTGATGTCTGCAAAATATTCTTTTGTCCATAAAAGAGGATTGTGTGTAGGAGAGAAAGCATCTTGATAGATGATGTCTATTTTTTCTTTCATCTTTGGGATGCTCTGTCTGGCATCTCCAAGCAAGATCTCTATCTTAAACTGCTCATCTTCATAATATAGCTCTTCACTGATCATCTTAACGATCTGCTTTATCTCTTTAAATTCAGATGGGTACGCAAAGGTATCAAGAGAACGTATAAGTTCTTCGTCAAACTCTGGAGAGAGTATATGTACTTTTGTTTTTAAGTTGTATTTTTTTATGTAGTAAAGTGTAGCAAAGGAATTATAGCCTAAACCAAAACATATATCTAAGATAGTTAATTTTTCTTGATTTTTTTTCAATGAGAAAGCGGGCTTTACATATTTTTCCAAACTTTCATGTAAAGCACCGTCTTTTGTAGAGTGATACGGCTCATCAAACTCTTTAGAGTAAAGTGTATTGGTTCCATCTTCACAAAGTATGAGCTCTTTTTGAGCTCTTAGTGTTTCATCATACAATGCACTATATACCTATTTCATCTAACTCTTTAAATGCAAAAGCCGAAACTACTTCTTCTATGGTCTCTTCTTTACGTTTGACTAAACACATCATACCTTCACCCATAAAATCTATATAGTTTTCAAACTTGTTTGCTAAGACAACAAAGTCTATCCAATCTACACCAAATGACGTGCGGTCCCCAGCAAATTGTATCTCTTTCGCCTTGCCATCTTCAAATTCAACCAATGCCCATATTTTCATATCTATCTGTGTAGTTATCTTGCTATCTGATCCATTGTTACTCTCTACAGGAATAAGAATATACATTATTTGTTTGCCTTTTTGAGTTGTTTTTTGGACATTTTGAGCTTTTTATTATCCATTTTTCCTATACCCTTGTCTAATACATTTTTTGCAATAGACTGTGCATCATCCAGTGAGTGCATCTTATAGGTTCCGCACTGATACAAATTAAGTTCAGGTATATCATTTTCACTCTTCACAGAAAGTACATCTTCCATAGATTGTTTCCATGCCTTAGCCACTTTTTTTGCTTTAGGTGTACCAAGCAGTGACATATAGAACCCTGTACGACAACCCATCGGAGAAAGATCAATGATCTCCACTTTATCATCATTCAAATGGTCTCTCATAAACCCTGCAAACAAATGCTCTAAAGTATGAATACCTTTTGCAGATAACACATCTTGATTTGGCACACAAAAGCGCAAGTCAAAAACAGTAATGTCATCTCCACTCGGTGTACTCATAGTCTTTGCAACTCTTACTGCAGGTGCGATCATCTTTGTATGGTCTACTGTAAAACTGTCTAATAATGGCATAG
>QMKT01000119.1 GCA_003646505.1 Campylobacterota bacterium | reverse complement strand
TTACTTTTCATTACTGCAGATGCAGCAGCACATACCGATTTGCCCGGCATATTCTTTTTTGCCCATGCAGTAAACTTACCTGCATTGCCTTTTTTTATTTCGATGTCTGCTTTTTTAGCCATGGTACAAAGATACTAATATTTTCCTTTCCTGTTTTTTGGACTTGACTTTGTAGAGCCACCCTTTCCTGCCCACAAGTTTTTACACGCCCAATATCTAGCAGTCAGTTTAGACTTAGCTGTCCCACACTTGTGTCGAGCTCTAAAAGATTTACGAGCTGCAGCAGAGTAATTATGACCATATCCTTTAGCACCAAAGTGAATGAGTTTTTCTTTACCACCTTCACAGGCTTTTACCATTCTCTTCTTTCCTGCTCTATCGGATGCAACTACTTTGTTGCATTTCATTTTACTCTTATCAGCCATTATCTTTTAGTAAATCGTTTTGTTACTCTTCCTGCTTTTGTGTTGGCTACAACGGTTTTGCCTTTTGCACCTTCACGTTTCTTTTTACGAGCAGTCTTTGCTCGTTCAGCTTTTGTCATTGAGATAGCTTTCTTGTATGGCAAACAACGGTCCGGGTTCTTCTTATCCTTGCTTGTTCCACAAGCACCTTTGATAGAGCCATCAAGTCCTATGCGGACCCACTTCTCCTCTCGCCATTTTTTAAGCTCACCCATTAGTACGACTTCTTTTCCATTCCGTATCCCGGATTGTTTTTCATTGAGCCGTTCATGAGTTTAGCAAAGGCTCCTGCCTGAGCTTTACCTGTAGCGGTGTATGGAAACTTTTTAGTTTTCATTTTGCCGCTATCGCTACACATATATTTTACTGTTGGCATAACTTATTTTTTTTTGATTATTTTTTTTTGACTTTATTTCTAGCGGTATAGCTTCCGTCACTATAATAAGAATTGCTAGATTCTCCCCTACCTTGTCCGTATACCTCAAGTTTCATATTTTGACGAGCCTTTGCGATATTTGGTCTTGAACTGTTTGTGGTAATAACAGTATCTTGTTCTTGATTAAAAGTAGGAAACCTTCTTTTAGATTCTTTTACATATTTCTTCATGCACTTTCTTAGTGCTGAATTTTTCAAACCCTTACAACTCATAACTTTTTCTTTTTTCTTTTTTTCAGAGCATCAAAGTCTGCTTTTGTAATTTTATCAAAAGGCATAGCAGCTCTTGCAATTTTGCGTTGTTTTTTACTTAGCTTACTCATTTCTTTTTCTTCATTGATTTGATGAGGCGGTCAATCTTACCTGCCTGAGCTTTATGCATAGCAGATGCTTTTTTTAGTTGACTCGAAATCTCTCTTAATTTTTTTGCATCCATTACTTTTTTCCTTTAGCACCCTTTGCATAGTTAGGGTCTTTACAATATTTACTCGCTGCCATATTCGCATACGCTGACGGATATGTATCAAAGGTTCTCTTTGCCCAAGCAATACCTGCTGCACAAATCTTATTACCTTTCTTTTTAGTTCTACCTTTTGCCATTACGCTCTACTTCCTAATCCTTGTAGTCCTTGTAACCCCTGAAGACCGGTTGGCTTGAGAGGCTTAACTCTACGTCTTTTGGGTTTTCTAACAATCTTCTTTACGGCTTCTTCACCGATGGCAGCAATTCCGTCTCTATTCTTTACGGCTAGATTTGAAATCTCCATAAGTTTCTTAGCGAGGTTGGCAGACTTTTTCGATTTGGTTGCTGCCTCTTTTTTTTCTGTATCCGCCATAATTATTACTTTTGTACAAAGTTACTAAATTAAATCTAATAGAATTTGAACAACGACTATCTCAAGTATTGGCGTGTAATAAGATACTTCATCAAGGCTAAGTATGACCTAACTACTGCTGACCTTGACATGCTTTTGTTTTTAAAGTCCGAAGGAAGATTTGATAAGGATAAGTTTGATGACTTCAACGAAATCATGAGTTGGGATAAGAACCGTTTTGAAAACTTAAAGAAGAACGGGTGGATAGAAGTATTTAGAAAAGGTGGTAACAGAGGAAGTCGAAGAGCCTTGTATCAATTGTCTTACAAAGCTCAAAGAGTTTTAACATCTATATATAAAAAACTAAGTGGCGAGGAAATCCCCACCACTCAATCTTCAAATCCTTTATTTGCTAAGAATGTATCTTACTCGGACAAGGTATACAGAAACTTTATTATAGAGATGAATGAGTTTATAAAACAACAACGACATCTCTCTCCTGAATAATAGTATACTGAGTTCCCTCAATAATCATTGTGTGAGATTGTCTTTGGTCGTAATAGATTACATCATCTTTATTAATAGTAGTAACTTCTGTTCCTGATTTAACTACTGTTCCTTTTTGGTATCGTCTTTGTTGAGACTCTTCCTGAGATAACAGCAGACCGGAATCAGTCTTCACTTGTTCCTCTATCCTCTGAATTATTATATACTTCCCTATTGGTTTCATAACTGAATTTTTTTCTTACTGCTTCTCCTAAGTCATAGTTGTTAGGATGCATTGCACAAAGTGTCATCAAATATTCTATAGATATTTTACTTTTCACTTTTTACAAATGGTTCAACAACATAACTTAAAAATGGAACTGATACATATGTCCAAGCTAAATATTCAAACGTATCCGGATGAGGTTCGTTTTCAAAAGCTACATAAACATGGTATCCGTATTCGTATCCGAAATATCCCCACAGGATTATTAGTATAGTTCCAAGAAATAATGAAGCTCTTACAAGTCTTCTCCATTTCAACGGCAAGTAGCCAAATAAAAATTTACTTATCATAGTGTTTAGTTTTAATTAAATTAATCTTCCGATGACTCATAACTTCGTGCCATTGTAACAATAGCATTAGTTGAAAGTATGGTTACTGCTACAGAGACTGCGTTCTGCAAAGCACTACGAGTTACTTTCACCGGGTCAATAACTCCTAGCTTCATAAGATAACCGTACTTATTCTTTTTAACATCATAGCCGTACATCCATCCCTTGACATCTTTGTATATGTCATTGACATCTAGTCCTGCGTTTTCTAGGATTTGAGTCAAGGGTGCTTTCAGGGAAGAAGCTAAAATTGCGTAAGCAATTTTTTTTGTATGGTCTTTTTCGACATATGATTTACTTTCGTACTCCTTGTGAATGTTATACAAGGTTAGTCCTCCACCGGGAAGTATACCTTCCTCTAGTGCAGACTTGACCGCACAGACTGCATCATCCACTCGGTCATATAATTCTTTTTGTTCGATATCGGTACTTCCACCTACATGGACCACACCAATCCCTCCGGTTAGCGAAGCGATACGTTGTTCGATAAACGACTTGTCATCTTTGCGAGTTGCATTCTCATGTGCATCCCACAACTCAGCCACTCTCTTCTCAACTGCTTCTTGGTTTTCTGATGTGTCGTTTTTAATAACGACTGTTGAGTCACGCCCAACTATCACCTTAGAACAATGACCCAAATCAGTCGCATTAATCAAGCTTAGGTCATCGCCTGTCTTTTCGCTGAAGTATGTTGCATCAACTGACAAAGCGATATCATTCATAAGCTCGTGTTGTCTATATCCAAAATCAGGTGGTGGAATATTCACTAGCTTCAAATTGTTTTTCATTACGTTAGCTGCAAGAGTATTGATTACATTCTGTGAGCATGGTGCAATGATTAATAGTTTGTGTCCGTTTTGAATAATTGGTTTTAAAATGTTTTCAATCTGAAGTATGTTGGTAATCTCCACATCAGCCACCAATACTTTTACATCTTCCAATATACACTCGTCATGCTTATGGTCATTTATAAATAGGTGAGAGGACCATCCTCTTTTTACTTGGATTCCTTTTGTCACCTCATAATGGGTATCGGGGGTTTTACTTTTCTCAACGGTAACGATTCCACCTTTACCAACCTTTTCGTAGATATCAGCAATGTTGGTTCCTACTTCGCTGTCATTGTTTGCAGAGATGATGGCTACGTCTTTTAATTTTTTTCCATTGACTTGTTGACCTTTCTTCTTCAAGGTCTTTGAAATCTTTTTCGTCTCGTCAACGATGTGGCGTAGAACCTCTGTTCGATTCACATCGTCTGTAATTAATTCGGTTCCTGATTTTACAAAAGCTTCGGTTAATACAATAGCTGTTGTTGTTCCATCCCCTGCTGAGGTAGCTGTTCTATCTGCAGCTTGTTTCATCATCTTGACCGCAAGGTTCTCCACAGGGTCAATAAGTGAAATAGACTTTGCCACAGTTACACCATCCTTGGTGACTGTGATACTTGCTGTATGTTCGGGTGATTCTATTAGGACTGTGTTACCTCTTGGTCCAAGTGTGGACTTCACAGCTTTGGCAATCTTGCTTATACCATTAATTAGTTTGCTTCTGCCTTTGTCATCGAAGACTAAATCTTTAGGACTGTATCCTTGACTCATAGTAAAGTGAATTTAATTTAACGCAAATATATAAAATTTTTTGTACACCCGGTAGGACTCGAACCTACAACCCTTAGCTTAGAAGGCTAATGCTCTATCCAATTGAGCTACGAGTGCAGTATGCTGACTTTTATGCTCCTATACTCTCTCTATTTTTTTCCTCCTTTATATTTATTTTTTTTATATACGAGGCTTTAAACTCGGTAAAGTCGGTATTTTAATATTAATATATTGATTATCAATTAGTTACAATTTTAAAAGTCGGTATAAAGTCGGTATAAAGTCGGTACTATCTATAATTAAGTAGGTAATATATATAAAAAAAGAGGGAACCGGTTGGCTCCCTCTAGGGATGGATTGATACAAACACTACTAAAAAATCAATCCTTTAAATCTTTTTGAATAAATCAATGTTAGCGTTTGCAAGTTCATTTCCTTCTGCAATCATTCTAACTTTATCCGCTCTCTTCATTGCTCTTTTTAGCATGACGGCTTTATCGATACCTGTAACTAACTCAGGTGCATCATTGATTAGTCTTCCGCCTTCTACTTTGTATCCCATCATTGATGGTGGTATGCTCATATGTTTCATAACCTTTTGATTTTATATCTACAAAGATAGTAAATTTTCAGATATGCAGATTGATTGGGTTATATATGTGCATACGTCAGCGACCTGCGTTCAGAAAACGATTTTTTTTTTGGGGGTGGGGGGTCTGTTTTTGTCGGTGCTGTTCTGATTTTTTGCCGTTTTTTCTAGGCATGTCCAAACCTGATAAAGTCCTGAATATAATCAGACCTTCCCTTCGTTCATTGTGCGTTTACCTTCCCCCATTCCACACCTGATACGCCAACCTTCCCCTACTTCGTAGAACTGCGTTGAGACCTCAACAAGAGTATCACAGAGGGAGAGACCTCTGTTAACCTCAGTCCCAACCTGAAACCATACAAACAAAATCTAGTATTTGTAAGTAAATTCAGACAATCGTAACTCATTGAAAATCAGAGAGAGAAAAAAAATTTAACCTGAAAATGAAAAAAAAATGAAAAAATGCTTGACTCGTATTGTTTAATAGACGAGATTTGTGAAAAATTTAATAATAAATTAATAATTAAAACAACAGAAATTATGAAACAATCAATTGAAGCGAAAGTAAAAGCAACACTACTCGAAGGACTAAAGAAGGAAGGTCTACAATGGTTTAAGCCATGGAAAGCAGGAGGTGAGAACTCACCTATCAACAACGAAAGTGGAAGACACTACAGAGGATTCAACACATGGATTTTGGACTGCGAAATGAGAGAAAACAACTACGAGTTCAACGAATGGATGACGTTCAAATCTTGCTCAAAACGAGGAGGTAAAATCATCAAGGGAAGCAAGGCAACAGATGTCTATTTTTGGAACATCGGTTGGTACGATGTCGTGACGAAGAAGAGCTACAAGACCAAAACTGAAGCCATCCAAAAGGGTGCTGACGAAAGCAACTTGAAGCAGTTCTTCAACCTGAGATTCTACAAGGTCTTCAACATCGGTCAGACCGAAGGCATCGAGCCAAGGAGACCAATCA
>QMKT01000118.1 GCA_003646505.1 Campylobacterota bacterium | reverse complement strand
AATACAGGAATATCAAACTTCTCTGCCATTTTTACTGCACGAAGTGCTTTTCTGTACCCTTCCGGGTTTGGCATACCAAAGTTTCTTTTGATCTTATTTTTAACACCACGGCCTTTTTGCTCACCAATGAGCATAGTCTTTTGACCTTTGATCCAACCGATATAACATAAGATCGCAGGATCATCTCTAAAAGCACGATCACCATGTATTTCATACGCATCATCCATTAAAAGTCTGATATAGTCTAAAGCATAAGGTCTGTCAGGGTGACGTGCAAGTTGAAGTTTTTGAAAATCACTCAAAGATCCAAAAGTTTTTTGTACCTCTTTTGCTAACTCATTTTGATGTTTATTTACAGCGTCAAAGTTTGCGATGGCATGTGCCGATACGATCTCTTCTTGTATCTTTTCAATTTTGCTTTCAAAATCTAAATAAGTTGCCATGCACTGATCCTTATATTTTCTTAAAGATAACTACGCCGTTTGTGCCACCAAAACCAAATGAATTACTCATAGTAACATTGATCTCTGCTTTTCTAGCACCCGTAGTAATATAATCCAAATCACAGTTGTCATCCGGTGTTGTATAATTAATCGTTGGGGGAAGTACACCATCTCTCATAGCCATAAGACAGACGACTGCTTCTATGGCACCTGCTGCACCTAAACAATGCCCTAATTGACCTTTAATAGAAGAAACTGGAGGACAACTTTCTTTACCGCCAAAAAGTTCTTTGAGTGCTGCTGTTTCATTCTTATCATTCACTGGTGTTGATGTCCCATGAGCATTGACATAATCAATTTTTGGCTCACCTGCCATTTTATAAGCACCTTTCATCGCACGAAGAGGACCATCCATAGTTGGTGTTGTAATGTGATTTGCATCACCACTCTCACCAAATCCAATAAGCTCACCATAGATCGTTGCACCACGTGCAACAGCATCATCATAGCTCTCTAGAACCAGGGCACCTGCACCCTCACCCATTACAAAGCCATCCCGGTCTGTATCGAACGGTCTTGAAGCTGTTTGTGGGTCATCATTCCTCGTAGAAAGTGCTTTCATCGCAGCAAACCCGCCAATACCTACGGGGCAGATAGCTGATTCTGCACCCACAACAAGCATTTTGTCTGCTGTACCCACCATGATAGACTTTGCAGCCTCACCTATGGCATGTGTACCCGCTGCACAAGCTGTTACAGAAGCAAGATTTGGACCTTTGAGTCCTTGATAGATAGAAATAAATCCACCAAGCATATTGACAAGTGAAGAAGGAATGAAAAATGGAGAAATTCTTCTTGGTCCTCTTGTATTACATACCACTGAATTTTTTTCAATATTTGGCAGTCCGCCGATACCTGATGCAGAAGCCACACCAAATCTATCCATATCTACATCTTCCGGTAATTTTGCATCTTCCATTGCCTCAGCAGCTGCTTTAAGCCCAAGCTGTATAAATCTATCTGCTTTCTTGGCTTCTTTGGCATCCAAAACCGTGCTTGGATCGAAATCTGTGATCTCACCAGCGATACTTACAGAATGTTTTTCTGTATCAAATAATTCAATGGTTCTTATACCACATTTCCCATCTAAAATCGCAGAAAATGCTGTTTCTTTGTCTAGTCCTAGAGCATTTATCATCCCTAAACCTGTAACTACTACTCTTTTCACTGGCTCTCCTAGCTATATAAAATATATGTTAGTCTTTCAAAAAACACTAACATATATTTTAATTAAAATTCCCCAAAGGGAACTCTATTTATACGTTTTCGATAAATTTGATCGCGTCATTTACAGTTGCGATAGCTTCTGCTTGATCATCAGGAATTTCGATATCGAACTTCTCTTCAAGTGCCATTACCAATTCAACAACATCAAGACTATCCGCTCCAAGATCCTCTACGAATTTAGACTCTTCTTTAACCTCATCTGGGCTCACGTTTAGTTGCTCAACAACTACTTCTTTTACATCATCAAATAATGCCATTGACTTCTCCTTAAATTTGTTAAAAATACGTCTAAGTATAACAAAAAAAGTATAAAAAGCTTATATTTACAGTGAAATCTGTGTTTGTGCTGAAAGAAATAGGCTGTTTGTGTAAAAAAGAAGTGATAATGCCTCTATAAATGCCCTTCTGACCTGAAGGCAGAAAGATTCATGTACTGAAGTGATTAAAATTTATATTGAAGATTGGTGTAAAAATATCTGCCAGGTTCATTCATAAGCATCACATAATTGAGTCCTGCAGTAGGAAGTAATATTAAATCGTTATAGGTATTTGATACTGCATAGGTTTTATTGAACACATTATCCACACCTACAGTTAGTTCAAAAGCACCCCAGACCTTAGAACCTTTAAGATTTAAAATCCCATAGGCATCTAATTCCTGCTCACCATTCTCTGCATCAAAGTTTGTCCAAGTATCTGAAGCAATTAGCTCTGCTTTAAAGGCTAACGTTTCATCATAATCATAGTTTACTGCAGCATTAAACTTGAAGGGAGGGATTTCAGGCATATCTGTTCCCGTTTGACCTTCTAAAGGAGTATCTTTTTTACCTCTTTGGTATGCCATACCATAATCAAAATAGAGTTCATTTGTTGCTATGTATGTACCACTTAGCTCAAAGCCATAGATCACTGCATCTACATTTTCATAAGCATTAACTGTTGCATCCATCATGTTTACGTTGCTTGAATTATATGCTATAAAATTATCCAGCTGTGAGTAGAAAGCTTTGACTTTCACTGTTGCATCATCAAAATTTTTCTCCAAACCAATATCAAACTCATAATTAATAGTAGCTTCCAGGTCCGGCGTACCAATAGGGTTACCCATACTTCCTAGCCAATAAAGTTCTTTAGCATCAGGCACTCTTGAAGATTTACCAAAACCTGCAAAGTATTTTGTATTTACATCTGCATTATAAGTTGCAAAAAGATATCCATTCAATTCGCTATAGTCATTATCTGGCTGATTTTGATAGGCAGATGAAATGCTTGTATCATCATATCTTAAGCCAAGATCCAATATTAATTTATCCATTTTTATATTGTCTTTTAGGAAAAATGCTGTATTTTTCGTATCTACATCATAAATACTGTGATAAGGCAGATGACTTGTCATAGGACTAAATTCATTTAAAGGTATATCATTCTTAGTATATACACCATCCCAATTACGTAAACTATAATCTATTCCCGCAGTAATCGTATGATTATCAAGGTCAAAACTGTTTTTGATACTGGCACCCTGCATTTTAGTTGTTAATGCATGTGTCATATAATCTACTGCACCCATTTTTCTATACTTTGTTGACATAGGGTGATCTACTTCTGATTGATACACTTGTACTTTAAGTTCTTTTGAGTACTCCCCAAGATCTTTAGCAATATACTCTACATTAAAAATATCAGAGTCATCAGACAGTGCATCCATCTTCGAAGAAGGATAAAGTACATCATCACTTCTGTTTCCCGTATAGCTCAATCGTAACTCTTGATTATCTGTGATATTCCAAAAGAGTTTTGCCAGTACTGTTTTTTTACTATAGGCATCCATATTCCTATATTGATCTTGATATGCTGTACCTTTTAATTTCTTATTAAATCCTGCCTGCATTGGATTACTTGGATTTGGAATTAAATTATCTGCAATATAATTATCTATCTGATCTGCAAAGGTATTACCATCTCCATCTTCATACTGTTCACTTGTTTCTGTTGAAGCAGAAATTAAAAACTTTACATTTTCTGTAATTGTACCACTCGCCGAGAAAGCAGCTTTTTTATATCCCCATGATCCAAAACCAAGGTTGATGTCACCTTGAAACGCATCTTCTGGTTGAATCGTATGGATTTTTACATCTGCGCTTAAAACACCAAAGTCTTCTACATTGTAAGGACCCTCATTGATCTCTATATAATCAATATTATTTGTCAACACATGAGAAACCGGAGGATCCATTCTGTTTGGACAGGCACCATATACTTTTGCACCGTCTATGGTTACATTGATATTGTCTTTTTTCTGCCCTCTTACGATGACATCATTTGCAATCCCTGATCTTCTTACCAACGATACAGAGGGTGACTGCTTAAACAGCGCTTCTCCCAAGTCTGCTGATTTGATGTCTTCCCCATGTACATCTTTGATCACTTCTGTATCTACTTTTGTCTCTACATTTATCGTTTCCAACTCAACTTCGGCAGCTTGTATCCATAATGAAGACACCAAAGAGAGATAAATTGCCTTTGTCATATTTACTCTCCTAAAAATAATTTGCGTAAGTCTAGAAGATTAGTGTTAATTATGTGTTAAGGTGACCTTGGTTTATCTAAGTTGATAGCGTAGGGTAAGGTTAATACTTTGAGGTAATGAGATAGGTGATCTTTTGGCATTCACAGGAAATGCACTTTTGACCGCAGTACGTGCCGAATTATGAAATACTTTGGGTCCATTTAAAGAAATATTTCCCACTTTTCCAGAACGCAAGATAGTGAATTTTACTTTTACACTACCTTGCATTCGTCTTTTTTTAGCAACCCTTGGATAAGACTTGTGTTTATTGATCTTGGTTCTTATATTGGCAAGAAATTTGTTTTTCTCTGCTTTACTGCTTTTTGATTTCCTTGCAGAGACTTTTTTATTTGCCTGCTTTTTCTTAACCCTCTTTTTTTTGACTTTCTTCTTTTCGATTTTTTTCTTTTTGGGTTTTTTCTTTACTTCAGGTTTCTTTTTTACTTTTTCAACTACCGGCTTGGGTATGACTTTTTCTACTATGGGTTCAGGAATGATCTCTTCTTCGATCTCCGGTTCTTTTTCTACCATAGGTTCCTCAATGATCTCCGGTTCGACCACAGGTTTTTCTTCCACGATCAGTTCTTCTTCCTCGATCGTCTCTTCTATAACAGGAACTACTTCTGGCACAAAAGAGGATAAGCACATTGTTATGACTTTTTCTTCTGATTTTTTTGCAGCAACGAGCATCCGCTGTTCTACATAAAGAAGAATACCAGCGATAGATAAATAGAAAAGTGTGGTGCTAAAATAGGAGATAAAGTGACGATTTCTTAGCATAGAGGTCTTTTTTTGGGATGTATTATGACGGAAAAACGTTAAGGGAATATTAAAAAGGACAAAAGGTCTTTACATTTAGAATGGAGGATAATAAATGAAAGACAACTTCTGAGCTTAAGTTATTTCGACGTACAAAGTATGACAGAGAAGTGTTAATTTAGTGTTAAGTTTACTGATTTCATTATTTTTGTGGATAATCAGGACAAGTTGAACCACCAAGAATTTCAAGCGCAGTAGGACAGCATCCACCCTCACTTTGAAGTGCCCCGTCAAATGCCCAGTAGTGGTTATAGCTACCTGCACGTAAGATTTTAAATACTTCAATAATATCTGCTGCATCTTCTGCCTCTGCCAGTGCGATATCATGATCCAGATCCATGATATCAATGACTTCGATCTTACACCCTACTTTAAGTGCTTCTATTTCATTTGTTGCTATGTCCATTAAATCATCATAAAGCCCCTGAATCGCCGAAACATCATAGACTCCTGGCACCATATCTTCTATCGCTGTGTTCATATAACCCAATGCCGGTAGATCAACATTGGTAAAATTCACATCATCACTGAGTTTATACTTTTGTATAAGCTCTTGCATTAAAGTGATATGTTGATATTCTCCCTTGGTTGCAATATTAGTGAATGTTTTTTTACCATACTTATCATATAAAGCATTATACACATCATAAGCCAACCTCTCTTCATTCCCCATATAAGAAAGTGTATTGATCAGCTCTTGAGATATGTTTGAAGCAGGTGCATCTATAATAGCTTGTGTCTCAGGATTTATTGTTTCTGTTCCCAAAGTAACTGTGGTGGGGACATCACTTGAAACTGTTTCCTCTACTGATCCATCTATCGGATCCCCTAGAGTAATAGGTACATCATCCACAGGAGAAGAACTTCCTCCACAACCTGTCATTACAAAAACTGTAGCTATTGCCAGTAAACTTTTTAGTATATTATTTTT
>QMKT01000117.1 GCA_003646505.1 Campylobacterota bacterium | reverse complement strand
CGTCTGATGTAATCCTGTACCGTTGTTCTGGCTACACCTGTAGCACCTTGTATCTTTCGTGAAGAGAGATCTGCAAGCAGATACAATTTCAACACTTCTCTTATTTGTCTCATGGGTATGATCCTCATTTATCACCTTTGTATACGAAATACAAAGAGTGTAGTTAAATTCAGAAAATGTCCCCTAAACAGATAAGGAAGCTTAAGCGAATATAAAATTGCGTTTCTTACTCAAAAGTGGTCGGATCATCACCGCCAGGGATGGCCGGTTTGGTGCGTTTTTTGCATTATAAAAAAACTGCTAAAACAACACCAACATGGTACGTCAAAGAACCAAAGGGTTAGATAGACTTTTTTGGTCAGTTGACTTATTTAAACACTAATTTATAGCCTACGCCATATTCAGTTTTAAGATAGATGGCTTTTTTCCCTGTGTCTCCTATCTTTTTACGTATATTTTTGATGTGGTTGTCTAAGGAGCGGTGGCTACCTGCACTTGAGAGAGTGTCTATGAGTGTTTCTCTGCTTACGGTTGTGTTTTTATATGTGATGAAGTATGCCAGAATTTCAAATTCTATGGTAGTTAAGTCAAGCATATGTCCTTTAAAAAATATGCTTTCATTTAAAAGTTCAAAATCAGGATGCTTTTCATCTATCTGTATGGCACACTGTTTGCCAAGTTGCACCCAGATTCTTGCTTCTAACTCTTCCAAATCGAGAGGTTTTATCATATAGTCACTCGCACCATACTTGAAGGCTTTTAATTTTAATTTTGTATCACTATAGGCACTCGTAACAATGACAGGCAGTGCAATATGGTGTTTGATATATTTTAAAATTTCAAACCCATTAAAATCTGGAAGATTAATATCTAAAATAACCAAATCAAAATGCTGATGGTTCAGCTCTGCTATACCATCGGTGACGGTAAAAACAGAGATGACTTCAAAATCACATGCCTCCAAAAATTCAAGTATTATCCCTGATGCCAATTCATCATCTTCTACTAAAAGAATTTTACTCTTTTGCACAGAACCCTCCCTATTGAAACAGATTTAACAGATTCTAGTGTAATATACATGAGATTTGTATTATAGAATGTTACGAAAATATTAAATATAAGGAAAAGAATGATTAAATATTGGCAAAATAAAACAGTAATAGCAATGGTAGCCTTAGGATTAGTAGGTATGATGAGTACAGCAGATGCCTGCACGCGTGTAGTGCATGTGACAAAAGATAACAAGTCAGTCATTACAGGTAGAAATATGGACTGGTATCTGCGTTATCCTACCACATTATGGAAATTTCCAAGAGGGATGGAGCGTAGTGGACTGAGTAAAGAAAATCCAATACATTGGACTTCAAAATATGGAAGTATCGTAGCCATACAAACCACAGCAGGGCAGAGTGCTACTGCAGATGGAATGAATGAAAAAGGTTTGGTAGCTAATTTACTGTACTTGACAGAGACAGAATATCCAAAACGTGATGTTACAAAAAAAGGGATAGCCTCTTCTACCTATCTTCAATACATTTTTGACAACTTTGCTACAGTGAAAGAGGCAGTAGAAGGTTTAAAACATGATGATATTCAAATTGTCCCAGTCCCTATCCCTAATAGTGAGCATCTGCCAACGATGCATATCTCAATTTCGGATGCAAGTGGTGATTCTGCTATTGTTGAGTTTTTAGAGGGTAAGTTGGTGATACACCACTCTAAAGCATACCAGGTAATGACTAACTCACCTACCTTTGAAAAGCAATTGGCATTGACATCGTATTGGGAAGAAATAGGAGGAGATAAATTTTTGCCAGGTACACGTAAGTCACCAGACAGATTTGTAAGAGCAAATTTCTATAATAAAAAGCTTCCAGAACCTAAAAATTATAGAGAGGCTATTGCCGGCGTAATGTCTATTATGCGTAATACCTCTTCCCCGTTTGGGCATCCTGATCCTGATAAACCAAATATTTCTACAACGATGTGGCGTACCATAGCTGACCAGACGAACCTTGTCTATTTTTATGAATCTACTATCTCTTATGGTTCTTTATGGGCTGACTTCAAAAAATTTGATTTTAGCAAAGGTACAGAGGTAAAAGTATTTGATGCAGACAATGGCTTTGTTGGGAATGCAAGTGAGAAATTTAAAGTAAGTAAACCTATAGTGTTTGCAAGACCATAATCAAAAATAAATAAGACAATGGGTTCCTAGTTCCAAACCTGTTGTCCCCTTTGAACTTAATGATGAGTGGAACCTTTATCATCTAGAGGATGCTATAATTCTTTATAGGTAGTAGATAAATAGAATAAGGAATAGTATGTTTCAAAATATGGAAAGTGTCAAGCAGAACCCTATTATATATATTGTACTCATATCAAGTATAGCGGGGGTATATTTTTTAGCTGCAAAACTAAGCTTTGCACTTTCGAGTAGTCATGACATTGTGACCATCGTTATCTTTGCTGCTGAAGGTATCGCATTGGGGTCAGTGCTTTTCTTTGGTACAAAAGTATGGCCAGGCGTGTTTTTAGGGCAACTTTTTGTTGCCCTGAATAGTGGAATGGATATTGCACCCTCCGTAGGTATATCTATCATTAATTCATTTGAAACCATTATCGCGTTTTATCTTTTCCATCACTATAGACTGGATAACAGGCTATTACGACTCAAAGATGTTGTGGGGCTTATTTTACTTATTGTGCTTGTATTACAGCCATTTAGTGCTATTTTCGGTAATACAGTGTTGCTTATGGATGGCATTATACAAAGTCATGAATATTTAAAATCACTTTTCTCTTGGTGGTTTGGTAACGTCATGGGACAACTTCTTTTTGCACCTTTTACCTTACTTTTTCTACACAACTATAAACGTATCCAATTTTTTGAATATCTATTTTATGTCGTAATGTTTGGTATTTTCATCTATGTCTTAGAAGTGGAAATAGATATAGAAAATCTCTCGTTGCTTTTAACCTTTACCATCCCTGTGGTTATTATGGTTAATGCCTATAAAGGATTATTTTATGGTTCTACATTTGCTATCATCGTAGCGATAGTCTCTTCCTATTCAGTTTATTTGGGTGTAGGTGCCTTTTCTGCCAATTCACTTTTAGATAATATTATTAATATCAATTTCTTCATTTTAACACATATCTCTATGGTTCTGATATCTGGTGCACTTTTTGAAGAGCGAAAGCAAACAGAGTATCTATTGCAAATGAAGGTTAATACTGAACTTAAACGCAACAAAGATCAGCAACTACTGATGTTTCAACAAAGTCGTTTAGCGCAGATGGGTGAAATGATTGCGATGATTGCTCATCAATGGAGGCAACCTTTGAATAATCTCTCTTTGATTAATCAAATGATAGTATCAAAATATCAGCGTGGAAAACTTGATGATGATGTAGTGACATCCTTTAATCAAAAGTCAAAGAAACTGATAAATCATATGTCAGCAACTATTGATGATTTTAGAACTTTTTTCAAATCAGATAAAGAGAAGCAGCGTTTCTGTGTTAATGAAAGTATAGAAAAAGTACTTAATATGACAGAGTCAATGATTGGTTTAAATAATATCACTCTAGAATATGATGAGAAAAAATCATATTATACTTATGGGTATCCCAATGAGTTTTCACAGGCTATTTTAAATATTGTAAGTAATGCACAAGATGCCTTGATAGAAAAAGAATTAGATAAAAAGCACATTCATGTTTTTATAGAAGAGAGTAATGAGACGATTGTTGTTAATATTCATGATAATGCAGGAGGAGTACCGGAAGAGATTCTTGATAAAATTTTTGATCCATATTTCTCTACTAAAGAGAATAAAAATGGTACAGGTCTTGGATTATATATGGTAAAAATGATAATTGTTGACCATATGTATGCTGAAATTACTGTTTCTAATATTAAAGATGGTGCCAATTTCAAGATTACATTGCCAAAGAGTCTTTAATGATTTTACGTAATTTTACATTACTTTATGTTGAAGATGATCAAGATACTCAAAAAGCAATGAAAGCGATATTAGAAGATGAAGTTAAAATATTCTATCAAGCATACAATGGAGATGAGGGATTAGCACTTTATAAAGAAAAAAAACCTGATATTGTACTTACAGATATTAACATGCCTGGTATGAGTGGACTTGATATGGCATTAGCTATTAAAAATATAGATAAAACACAGCATATTGCAATTACATCTGCATTTGATGAAAAAAATATTTTATTGGATGCTATTAATATAGGAATAGATGGTTTTATGGTCAAACCAGTGGATATAGATATACTCATAGAAAAACTTGAACATATTGCTCAGCATTTACTCAATCATATAGATGCTGAAAAAGCTAGAAATGAAGCCCATAAGTAAAAAGAAAAAAAACTGTATGAATTGGCTCATTACGATACATTTGCTCGTATTGAGGAGATGAATTTGCTATAATTATTGAAGATTTTTCTAGTAAAGAATCTTTGAAAAACTTAGCAAAAAATATTATTGAAGTGGTTTCAATTCCTCTTGTATTTGATAATAATAGTTTGCAGATATCATGTAGTATTGGAATTAGCATAGGTTATGAGAAAAATATAGAAAGTTAAACTCTTATTCATCATGCAGATATTGCTATGTACCAAGCTAAAGCGAAAGGGAAGTCAAATTTTGTTTTCTATGATAGATAAAATCTCATAGCTTAAACATATTAGCTTTTGATATAATGTGAAAATTATTTATACAAAGTACAACGTTGGAAGAATATAAAACTTTTTATACTTTGGAGATTAAATAAAAATTCTTAGGTTTTATAAAATTTAGATTTGTGAAGGAGATACCCACTTATGGTATTAATGATAGACAATTACGATAGTTTTACCTATAACGTTGTGCAGTATTGTAAAGAATTGGGTGCGGATCTAAAAGTGATCCGTAATGATGAACTAAGTGTTGAGGAAATCAAAGTACTTGACCCTGAAAAGATCATCCTTTCTCCTGGACCATCTACGCCGGATGAGGCAGGAGTTACATTGGAAGTTATTAAAGAGTTTGCAGATTCTACACCTATTTTTGGTATCTGTTTAGGTCATCAGAGTATTGCCCAGGCTTTTGGTGGAGAAGTGATCCGTGCAAAAAATATGATGCATGGTAAAACCTCCCAGGTTGAGGTAGATTGCCAGACACCTATTTTTAAAGATCTGCCCAATGAATTTAGAGCCACACGTTATCACTCTTTGACTGTGAATAAAGAAAATTTACCAGAAAATATTATTGCAACATCACACAGTACAGATGATGATGAAATTATGTCTCTACAGATCAAAGACCGACCTATTTATGGAGTACAGTTCCACCCGGAATCGATCATGTCGGAATATGGACATGAAATGCTGGATAATTTCTTAAAACTTTAAAGAGAAGGCTTTCAAATGAAAAAACAGCACTTTTTAATAGCAACTTTTTTGTATGCTGTTGCTGTGCTGTATCTGGTATCTACCGCACCGATCAGTCCCCATGAGGCAAAATATTTCTATACTTCCCATGACATTGTTGCCAAATTTATGCATTGGGGTGATTCTATTATTGCGAATCTTTTTGGTTTAAGAATGTTCTTTGTAGTGTTTGGATTTATCTCTATACTTTTCTTTTATGAATTCAGCAGGCGCTATTTTCCTAAAAGAGAGGATGCTTATCTGGCAACATTCATTTTTATGTTATTGCCTGGGATCGTGACGGGAAGTGCACTGGCCAATGTAGCGATCATTGTGCTGCCTTTAGTGTTACTTTTTGTATTACTTTATGAAAAAGACCATTTTATTTTATTGCCGTTTATTATGTTGGCACTCTTTTTCATTCATGAAGCTTCCATTATCTTTTTTATTGCTTTACTGCTTTACGGCATTATACATAAGGACAAAAAACTCTCCATCTTCTCCGCAGCATTTCTTTTTGCATTTATTTATTTAACAAAAGGTATAGAGATAGGAGGACGACCTTCGGGTCATTTTGTAGAAATATTTGGACTCTATGCTGCTGTCTTTTCTCCTTTAGTATTTTTCTACTTTTTTTATACGATGTATAGAATATTTCT